>CALISK010000032.1 GCA_938041625.1 uncultured Tenacibaculum sp.
CCATTGTTCTTAGATTTAAAATGTCTTCTATCGCAAAAAAAACAAATAAATGATGGATGTTTAATAAGTAATTCGATATTTTTGAACACAAAATTCGTTTGAGTTGTTGTAAAATAATGATACCTATTAACCATTGAGTTTATTAATAAAAAAAGGAATCTTTAAGGATAAATCTAATATTTACGCCTTACTAACATCAATAATATCAGTGATAGCGGGAATTATTGGTTACAATATATCCTTTCTTCAAAATATAGAATTAGCGCCTTTATATATCTATTCACTATCTATTTCTTTTCTGTTTCAGATAATTTCTAGTTCGGTTTTAAACTATAAAAAAAACACCATACTAAGTAAGTTCAAATATGAATTTGATATTAGAAATTCAATCATGCAATTTCTTTTTTTAAATATCATAATTGTTTTAGGTTGCTATGTAGGATTAAAATTTTTTGTTTCTGGAATTGTCAATGATTTCACACTCTTAATATTCATGCAGCTAGTATTTAGCTACTTACAGGTGATTTCTTTTAATAATAGTATGTATTATCAATTAAAAAATATTGAAGTGTTTTTGAAAATAAACTTTTATGCTTCAGTAATAAGAGCAATCATTATTTTTTCAATTTTATTCTATTTTGAATTGTCATTTTGGAGTTTGGTTCTTGCAAATGTGTTTAGTGCCTTATCAATTTGCATGTTGTACGGTATAAAACTTAAATGTATAATTACCAACTATCGTTTGGGTTTAAATAAAATTAGTTTGGTTAGAAGTATCTTCAAACTTGAAGGTTACTTAAGGTCGTATAGAATGTATTCAGAACCTTGGATTATGACTTTAGTTATAAGTTTTTTAAATGTTTTTAAAATCCTTATCCCTTCAGAAATGGATGTACTTAATTTTGCAATGCCTTATTTAAATTCTATTTCAAGTCAATTTAGGCAATTATTTATAAAATTTGAACGAGCTGCATATTTGGGCGAATTAAACTTACGTAAGTTGTGCTTTACTTATATCACGTTGATTCCCTTTCTTGTTATTGTTGTCCTAAAAGATTATATACTGTCCTGGGTTGATACTTATAATATGAATAGTATAGTTCTTATTTTTAATAACTATTTCTTAGCCTTAATAGGTTTACTATTGCTCATATTACCATTAACACTAGGCTATTCATATGTCGATTATTCTAAAAAACATAAGTATTACAATTTTTTATTTAAAACGACTTTAACCTTTCTTGTTTTGTTTGTGGTTACCATATTAGGGTATAAAATGTTTGACTTTAAATTCATTTTTATATTTATACCTTTGTTATATCCTATTTCTATTGCATTCCATAAAAAAAAGTTAGTTGAATAAAATTTATAAACTGTGTGCGTTTTCAATAATAATGAGCTTTATAATAGCCTTTGTGATTGTGCCTATTATAATAAAATTAGTAGGTTATGAAACTGTAATTTATTTACAATATTTAGACCCTAAAGTAATTCTTCAAAATCTTCTTTATATTTTTATTTTTATCGGTTTAGTTTATGTTTTTCGAATTAAAAAGGAGAAAAAAGTCCATTTTTTAGAAGCACCAAATTTAAATCGGTTCTCGGCTATTGTATTAGTTGCTTGGGTGGTATTATTTCTAGTATTAGGAGGCTTGACCTACCGTGAAACTGATACGGTTTATGGATATAATTATAGAGGAATTTATCTTGATTTTATATTGTCATTGTATGACCTTATGATCGTCATAGCTTTGTCAGTAGCAAATAGAATTAAACTTAGCTCGACCAAGCTTAAACCCCTTGAAATCATCGCTTTGCTTTGTTTTTTAATTGTAATAGTAGTGTCTGGTAATCGAGGAATCTTTATTCAATTTATCATATCCTATGTGTTTTTAACGCTTTTAAAAACTAAGAATGTACAGTTAAACAAGACTCAATTTAAACGTTTATTTAAATTGAAATACTTGAGTTTAATTGTTTTAACTGCTCTTGTATTTGTAGGTGTTGGTTATTTTAGGGATGGCTATTCAAATTTTGGATTCGAAACTTTATTTCGACTATCAGAACCTTACTGGTATATGTCTTATGACCATTCTATAAATTATGGAGGTGATGCGAGTATCCTTGTCGATTCGATTGAACGCATAGCTTATATTTTCACAAATACATTTGGAGGCACTATAACTGGAAGTATTGAAGGAAGTGATTTCTATATTTATAAATATTTAGGTATCGAGTTTGTAGAAGGAAGATCTTTACCCATTACATTGTTTGGTTATGGTTATATTTTGAATCCTTATTTTGGTGTTTTAATCACCCTAATTATAACGTTAGTTTTATTAAAATTAGGACTAAAAATAAATACTTTTTTCTCTAAAAAAATACTTTGGGGATATGAATACTCAGTCTATTTCGCAACAAGTTGCTTACTGCTTTATGGTAAATCACTATCTGGTGTTTTCCAGGTTTTAATCTATGAGAAATTTAGAGATTTTCTATTTTTACTCGCACTAACTCTTTTATGGCTTACGATAAAGAAAAAAATTATTATTTAGATGATCTCCCTCTTTTTTTAAACTCAATTAGTTCGTTGAGTGTCCACGGAAAAGGTAAAGGTGGAGGAGAGGTAGTCATTGAAAAAATACTAGTATTATATTCAGACCTCAAGAAGAATGTAAACATTTCTAGAATCTCAGGTGAAGATGGATTTTTAAAACGCTTTCTTTTTATTTTCAACACAAACAAAAGAGAAACTATATTATTAACAGCTGGAGTAAGAGATATTGATCTTATTTTCTTCTGTTTTTTATTAAATAAAAAAGCATTTATTTATAATCAAGTACCGTATTTAAAAGCTGTAAGCAAAAAAAAAGATATCGTACATTACCTCTTGGTTAGGCTATATGTTTTTCTTCTAAAGTTGAAAATTATCACGATATTTACAAATTCAAAATCGTGTATTACTATAAAAGGGAAAGACATAAAAGTCATTTTGCCAATATTAAAGAAAGAACAAGTTATTTCACCAGCACAGCACTTAAGTTTCAATACATCTCTAATTAATTTTGGTACTGCTTTTAGGCTCAATACAGAAAGAGGAAGAGGGTCTAAAGACATTGAAGGACTAGTTTTGTTTTGTAAACAAATGGATCAAGTTCTTAAGAAAAAAGGTATTAATTTTAAAGTGACACATTTTGGACAATATGAGGAGAACCTTAAATTACAGATTCAAAATGAATTTCAAAACATTGAATTTAAAGGATATACTTCAGATTGGATAGAAAATTCAGAAATTGACGCTTATTTTTTCATATCAAGATATGAAGGTTTTGGTCTAGCAGCTCTTGAAGCTAGTTTAAAAAAACCGGTGTATGTTAATGAGGCTTTCCCAGAAGAACTATTTTCTAGTTCCACTAATATACACAAGTTAGATACCCTTTTTGATATCATATGAAGCAATTATATATAGTTTCTGATATGATTGACCCATCAAAAGGATCAGAATTTAGAATAGCCTTAAAACCTTTATTATTATTAAAAGATGAGTTACCTCACTATGATAATAACATCACTTTATTTGTTCCTGTAAGAAACAATAATATTGAAAACCTAAAAGATTGGTTAAAAGAAGAGGATATTTTAAACGTTACCGTTAAAGCTTATAAATTTCAATATCAAGATGATCTTGGGAATCATAAAAACAAATATTGGTTTATTAAAGACTTAAAAGCATTTTATAAGCACGTTAGATTATCAATTCCGAATACTGCATCAGAATCAAATGTGATATTTAAAAGCGGACAAGTGAACTGGTTTTTTTATCTTCTATTTTTAATATTCTTTAAAACACAAGCAAAAGAACGTGTCGTTTGTGCTCCAGTTTCTGGTTTCAATTATATTAAATTAAGTGATTGTATAGGCTTATCGATGCACTCAAAACTATATTATAGATTTTATAATTTAGTTATTTGGTTTGCAAGACAAATCTTTAAAACGTTCTATATTTTTAATAAAAATTATAGTTTCTTATTTGCTACAAAATCAGATTGTCAAAATTTTTATTCTAATGATTTAGATTCGAAATTATATTCTGAAATAGAACACAATATCACAAATAAAAAAGAACTTAATGAGAATTCTGCTGCTAAAAACAGTCATATTTCGTTTCCTCAAGACTCCAACGTCATGTTGTGGTCTGGGCATTTAGTTCATAGAAAAAACCCCATTTTAGCTCTTCAAATTATTACTAGATTATTAGAAATGAATAAAAACCTTACCATCTTTTTTGTTGGTGAAGGACCTTTAGATGACGATGTGAAATTATTAATGAATAATTTAGGCTTAACTATTAATGACAGATTTAATTATATTCCAAAGTTACCAAGAGTTGAGTTTTTAAAGTTAATTAAGCAGGTTAATTATGTGTTAATCACATCACTTAGAGAAGTGAATTCAATGTTCTTTCTTGAAACACTACGTGAAAACAAATTCGTGTTTGCTTTAAAAAACTCGGGCTTACAAGATTTCAATTTAAAAAATGTGTCTCTTATTGAAACTAAACTATGTAATACCGCTACTAAAATAGCAGTATTTGTTAATGCATCACTTCAAACACCTCATGTTGAAACTTTAGCAGCTTCTGAATCATTAAATACAAGAGTTGTTTTAGAAAAGAATAATCTATTAAATCTTCTAGATTCATTATGATCAAAGTCCTTTCCATATTTAGAACTTTTGAAGGTTTCGACGAAACTTACTTTCATTCTCATTTTAATATGTTGAAGTCTAATAATGAGATAGCCTATGTAAATATTGATGATACTACGTTTGTAGATTTTCAGGTAGGAACTTTGGCCTCGAGATTAGTAAGATATTCAATACGAAAACAACAGAGCATTCATTTTAACAAGGTCATTGAAGACTATATAAAAAGTTTCAAACCAAATTTTTTATTTTGCTTTAAAGCACGTCATTTAGCTAGTAGCACAGTGTTACTAGCTAAAGAATACAATGCTAAAATTATAATTATATACCCAGATTTAGAGCCTGAAGTACACGGAAAAGAATATTTAGAGGTACTAAAATTAGCAGATGTGTTCATACATACTAAGCCTAATTTAAAAGAGTATTTTGGTTCTCTTAATCAAAATACAATTTGTGTAAATCCATTTTTCTCAATAAAACAGGTCCAAAATATGGAGTCTTATGATGATACTATAGGTGTATCATTTATTGGTCATCATTCTCAGGGAAAACAAGACACCATTCTTGCACTTAATTCAAACATTGAAACTAATATAAGTTTGTTTGGCGATAGATGGGAACAAAAACTAAAAAGCCATAACAACCTAAAAATTAACAAGCCAGTTTTTGGGCCATCGGTTCCAGAAATTTATAAACGGTCACTTTATGTTTTAGGCTTATTAACAGAACAATTGCCAGGTTTTAAAGATGGAGATGTCATGACAGCAAGGTCTGTTCAAATCCCAATTAATGGTGGTTTAATAATGCATCCTAGAAACCAGTTTTCTGAAGAATTCTTTGGAGCAACACATACTATGCTTTTTGAATCAATTGAAGAACTTTGTGATATTCATATACAATTAGAAAGCAATATAGAATTAAGACAAACTTTGTTTAAAGAACAACAGGAAATAATAGTAAAAAAGGCAACTCAAATAGAATTGCTTTTAAACAGTATAATTTATGATTTTGAAAAAGGTAATTATAATATCTTCAACATTTTCTAAAGATAAGAGTGGTGGAGTAGCGTCTTATATCGATAATAGGGCTCAATACCTCTCAAAGAAAGTAGAAGTAATAGTTTTTGGTTTAGGTAGTAGTTATAATGAAGATAAAGTACACTATAAATCTATAGGTGAGCCATCGAGGTTTAAGTTCAGTTTCTTGATAAATTGGATGCGATTAATCATGTTTTGCATGAAAGAAAGAGGAGCTATTATAGAAATACATAATATTCCAGTAGGATTACCTATCTTTTTTCTATTTAGAAATCGGTATTTTTTTCATGGTCCAGCACGATTAGAAGCAAAAGCGGAAAAAAGATCAAAAACACAACAGAACATTTCATATGTTTTGGAGAAAATATCATTAAAACTATCCAATAAAATTTTTGTAGTATCTGATAATTTCAGAGGTGTTCTCAAATCAGAACATCCATACATTAAAACTCGAATTTTAAAGAAACTACCAGTTTATAAATTCAATAAAGACTTTTTTGATTCTAAACTGCTTATTACTGATCATTTAAACTTTATTATTGTACGAAGATTAGTTAAAAGAACAGGTGTAATTGAGTTTGTGAAATTATTTATAAATATGCTCCAAACCGAAAGAATTGAGCAGAATACAGTTTTAACAATAGCCGGTGAAGGGCCTGAACAAGACAATTTAATTGAGCTAATTGCCAATAGCGGGTTTGAAAATAATATTAAATATTTAGGATTTATAACTGAAAAGAAAAGGACAGACTTATTTAAGATGGCCGATTTCAATATTGTTCCAACTTTAAAACTTGAAGGTTTCGGACTAGTAATAATTGAAGCTGGTATTTGTGGGTGTAAATCAATAGTAACTAATGTGGGCGCCATGCCAGAAGTTATAAAATACCTGTCAAATCAAGGTATACTTTTTGACCTAAATCAATCGTCTTGTGTTAAAACGTTTAGCACACTAAAAAAGAACACCTATAGCAAGGAAGAATTGCATAAATTAACTAAAGAAAAATTCTATTTTAATTAATAAGACCATGAACCAAGATTTAAATACAAATACTAATTATACGGTTGCAAACGACCCTATTATTGACTTAAGAGCTTATATTAATATATTTTTAGATAACTGGAAATGGTTTCTTATCGGCTTGTGCTTATCCATAGCTGGAGCCTTTATTTATTTGCGTTATACGCCACACCAATATGAAGTGTCAACTTCAATTTTAATAGATGATAAAGCAAGTGGAGAGTTACCAAATGAACTCTTGCCTTTCCAAGATTTAGGATTGGTTAACAGTGGGAAACAATTAATCGAAAATGAAATAGCCATAATTAAGTCTAGAAGCTTAATGGAACGCGTGGTGCAAAAATTAGCGATAAATGTAGAATATTATAAAGAGGGAAGGGTTAGAGCTGTAGAGATATACAAGGATGAATTGCCATTTAAAATAAACTTTTTCTCCAAAGATTCTTCGTTTTTTGAAAAGGACACAATTTTTAAGATACAGGCTTTGTCAGATACTAATTTTACACTGTTTAATGAAAGTGAAGCAGAAAGTAAAAACTATTTATTTGGAGAGAACATTACTACTAATTTTGGAGATCTAACAGTAACACCAGTGAATATTAAAAATTTAGATGTTAATATTCCGTATAAAATCAAAATTAGATCACTGTCGTCTGTTGTAGAAGAGTTAAGAACCAAAATTGAAATTGATCTTTTATTTCAAAAATCTAGTGTTTTAGAATTAAAGCTAAAATCAAGTATAAAGAAGAAAGCACAAGATATTTTAGATCAATTAATTGTTCAATATAATGATGAAGCAGTTGAGTATAAAAATTTGATAGCAACACGAACTAAAATATTTTTGAATGAGCGTTTAGCTATCGTAGAAAATGAATTATTAAAAGTAGATGATGACGCACAAGATTTTAAAACAACCAATAAATTAACAGACATCACTGTTGAAGCAGGTATCGTATTAGAAAATAATTCTGAATTAGACAAAAAAATAATAGAACTTAATACACAACTAAAACTTGCCGATTATATATCGGTCTACATTTCAGAAAATTCAGAATTACTTATACCTGATAATATAGGTTTATCAGACAAAGAATATAATGCTAGTATTTCTCAGTTTAATGAACTTTTACTGGAAAGAAACAGAATCTTAGAAAATTCTACTAATAAAAATCCAATAATTGTAAATTTAAATTCTCAACTCAATCAATTACGCTCTAGTATCATTCAAGGCGTAGAGATTTTGAAAAGGAATATTGAAGTTTCCTTAAATGCTTCATTGCAACAAGAGCAGAGACTAACAAGCCGTATGAAGTCTTCTCCTCGACAAGAAAGAGAATTCAAAGACATTCAACGTAAGCAAAAAATAGTTGAAGGATTATATTTGTTTCTACTTCAAAAACGTGAAGAGAACGCAATTTCATTAGCAATGACTATCCCTAATTCAAAGCTTATTGATAAAGCTCAAGGCAGTAAAACACCATTGTATCCAAAACGAAATCTAGTATTCTTAATAGCTTTAATGTCGGGTGTTTTAATTCCATTTTTCATTTTTTATCTAAATTCTTTATTCAATAATAAATTACAAACACAAAAAGAACTTCAAACACTTGTTAAAGCACCGTTTTTAGGTAGTATTCCAAAGGTTGATAAAGTACAAGTAGTTGGTGAAGATTTTAGTGTCATAAATGAAGCATTTAGAAAGATTGCTAATCATCTTAATTTTATACTAGGGTACGCAAATAAAGATGCAAAAACTATTTTTGTAACCTCCACATTGCCTAATGAAGGCAAGTCATCTGTTTCTATAAATTTGGCTAGAACTTTAGCCTCCTCCAATAAAAAAGTATTGCTAATTGATGCCGATTTAAGGAAACCTAAAATTGCAGAATATTTAAAAGTGCCAAATATAGAAAAAGCTCTTAGTGTTTATTTGGCTGATACCACAATGGAAGTTACAGATATAATATCTCAGCATCCAACTGCTAAAATGGATATTATTCAAGCCGGTAGTTTACCACCTAATCCTTCTGAACTTTTAATGAATGGAAGATTTCTAGAGGTTTTAAAACATGCAAAATCTAATTATGATTATATCATTGTAGATAATCCTCCTGTTGGTTTAGTTACAGATTTCCTCCTCTTTGAAGAACATGTTGATCTATTTCTTTATGTAGTACTTGCAAATCATATAGATAAACGTTCTTTAGAAATCCCAAATAATCTATATGAGGATAAACGAATGCCACGAATGGCTACCATTTTAAATGGTGCAAAGCTATCTAAAGTATACGGTTATGGATATGGTTATGGTAAAAACGAATAGAAGCACTGCGTCCACTAATAATAAATATTTCGATTGCTATAGATGACAATTATTGCATGCATGCATGTGCAATGATTTTGTCTGTAATAGAATATTCAGGCAACGAAACATATAAAATATATGTCTTTTACTCACCATCAGGATTGAGTAAACAAAATATAGCTAGTTTAAAAGAAAGTGTAAAGCATAGTAATTGTCTACTAGTGTTTATAAAATTAAATGACAATCTTTTTTCAGAACAAGATAGCACATTAGGTCTCATTAGTAAAGCCGCATATTATAGAATTGCTTCCTTTGATGTAATACCAGAAAAAAGGGTTTTATATCTAGATGTAGACACTATAGTAATGACAAATCTAAAAGAATTATTTAATTTTAATCTACAAGATTTCCCTATAGGAGCTGTACAAGATTATGTCCTTGGACTATTTGACAAGACAGCATATTTCAATTCTGGAGTACTATTAGTAGATCTAGAGACATGGAAAAAAGAAGCGTATAGTGAAAAAGTATTGCGTTATATTAAAGCTAATAACGGAAAACTGGTGTACCCAGATCAAGATGCTTTAAACCAAATTTTAAAAGACAATTGGTTACAGTTACCATTAAAATATAATAGACAAAAAATTATCCATGAACTAAATGAAGGAGACCTTGGCATTAAAAAAGCGTTACGTGAACAATTAATTCATCGCCCAAGTATCATTCATTATACGGGAGTAATTAAACCATGGCATTTTAGATATGTTTTTCCTGATAAAGCAGAATACGTCAAATACATAGAAAAAACAAAGTGGTCTAATGACATAGATAAAGACTTTAGTTTAAAAAGCATCATCTTTTTTGTTTTTAGATATATGACCTACAAAACCATGATGAGAAGACGTTTTGAACAGCCATTAATAGTTCTTGCCAGGTTACTCAG
>CALISK010000033.1 GCA_938041625.1 uncultured Tenacibaculum sp.
AAATTAGAGGTAGATGCTTTAATGAGCCTTTTAGTAAGTTCATTAAAAAAAGAAATTCCTGATTTTCAAAAAAATGGGATTAGGGTGAATAGTATTGGAGCTATAGAACAATTACCAAAGAGGGCTAGAAATGTTTTAACCGAAGTAATTAAAGAAACTAGTTCTAATTCTAAAATAACATTAACGTTTGCTTTAAGTTACGGAAGCAGGGAAGAAATTGTTAATGCTATCAAAAACATATCTAAAAAAGTTGTTAATAAAGAAATCGATATAAAAAATATTGACGAAAAAATTATTAATAATCATTTATATACATTTAATTTGCCCGACGTTGATTTGATGATAAGAACAAGTGGCGAGCAAAGAATTAGCAATTTCTTGCTTTGGCAAATGGCTTATGCAGAACTTTACTTTACAGAAGTTTTATGGCCTGACTTTAGAAAAGAACATCTTTTCGACGCAATAATAGATTATCAAAATAGAGAACGAAGATTTGGAAAGACCAGTGAACAGATTGATACCAATGCATAGAAATTTATTTTTAACTGTATTATTTATTGCTTTTTTTGCAGTAGTTAAAGCCCAAGAAACACCAAAAGATAGTATTCCAAACGGAAAAGACATCTCAGGCAAAATAAATTATGAAAGAGGAAAAGATTACATACTAGGGGGAATTAGTGTAACAGGACTTCAGAAGTTTAGTGAAGAAACCGTTAAAATATACACTAGTTTAATTATTGGGCAACCAATTAAACTACCTGGAGATAAATTAACAAGTGCTATTAAAAAGCTTTATGAAAGTAAACAATTTAGCGATGTTGACGTTTATCTTTCTGCAATTGAAGGCAATACTGTATACCTTCAATTTGATGTTAATGAACTTCCTAAATTGAATAATATTGCAATTACAGGGGTTAGTAAATCAAAAGCTCGTGATTTACAAAAAGACGCAGAATTAAAAAGAGGTACACAAGTAACAGACAATTTAATTGTAACTACTCGTAACTACTTTAAAAAGAAATACACCGACAAAGGATTCTTAAAAACAAAAGTTTCTTTAACAACTAAGAAAGATACTACCGACACCAATACTGTAGATATGTTCATACATATTGATAAAGGAGATCGTGTAAAAATTAAAGAAATCGATTTTGTTGGAAATAAAGCTTTATCTAACAGTAAACTTAGAGGAGCAATGAAAAACACTAAGCGAAAGTTTTTAGGACGTTTTTGGAAATCTTCAAAATATATAGAAGATGATTTCAAAGATGATTTAAAAAGCGTTTTAGAAAAATATAGTGAACTTGGCTATAGAGACGCTAGAATTCTTAGTGATCAACTTACATGGAATGATGATAATACTATTAACTTAGAAATTGAATTAGAAGAAGGTAGACAATATCGTTTTTCAGATATCCATTTTATAGGAAACAAAAAGTATTCAGATGAACAACTTAGTAGATATTTAAGAATTGATAAAGGAGATGTTTACAATGGTAAAGTTTTAAAAGAACGTATTTCTGGTGATGGAACTCCAGACTCACAAGATATTGCGTCTTTATATCATAATAATGGTTATTTATTTTCTTCTGTTAATGCAGTAGAAACAAGAGTTAAAAATGATTCGATTACTGTTGAAATAAGAATTAGAGAAGATGAACCTGCTACTATACGTAAAGTGACTGTAGTAGGTAATGAAAGAACGAATGATCATGTTATATATAGAGAGCTTCGTGTTAAACCTGGTGATTTATTTAGCAGACAAAATATTATTAGATCTATTCGTGAAATTGGACAATTAGGCTTTTTTGATGCGAATGTAACACCAGATGTAAAACCTGATTATCAAAATAAAACCGCAGATATTGAATTTTCTGTGGTAGAAAAAGGAGGTAGTCAAATTGAATTACAAGGTGGTTTTGGTGGAGGTTCTTTTATTGGAACTTTAGGTTTATCTTTTAACAATTTTTCAATAAAAAACATCTTTAATAAAGAAGCATATAAACCATTACCAATGGGAGATGGTCAAAGTTTATCTTTACGCTTACAAGCAAGTAGAACGAATAGTACTTATAGTTTATCTTTTACAGAACCTTGGTTAGGAGGTAAACGCCCACAATCTTTATCTTTCTCTGTCTTTTTCTCTAATCAATTTAGATTTGATTTTAATACAAGAAGAGTAGATCGTAGTCAGAGTTTAGATATTATTGGTGCGTCTGTTGGTTTAGGGAGACGTTTAGCTTGGCCAGATGATTATTTTTCTTTATCTCAAAATATAAGTTACCAGAGAATTGGTTTAAATAACTTTCCATATAGAGTAGGTTCTTCCAATGCTGTTTTAAATCAAGGAAATTTAAATAATCTTGCTTATAGTCTTATTTTTAGTAGAAACTCAGCAGGTCCTAGTTTAATATTCCCTACCTATGGTTCTGAATTTACCATTAAAGCAAAAGCTACTTTACCATATTCTTTGATAAACGGTAAAAACATTGATAGTAATACTCCTGATGGATTAACAGCTCAAGAAACTCAAGATTTTTTAGCTGATAGATTTAAATGGTTAGAATACTATAAATTATCTGCTAAAGGAAAATGGTATACTTCATTAGCTAAAAAATTAGTTTTAATGTCTAATTTTGAAGTAGGTTATCTAGGTTCATATAATAGTAAATTAGGTTTAACACCTGTTGAACGTTATTTTGTAGGAGGTGATGGTATTGCTCAAGGACAATTAGATGGTAGAGAGATAGTGGGTTTAAGAGGTTATGAAAATAATAGAATTTCTTCTGCTGACGGAGGTTCTATTTATAATAAATTTCAATTAGAATTACGATATTCAATCACAGATAAACCCTCTGCATCTATTTACACATTAGGATTTTTAGAAGCCGGTAATGCTTATGACAATTTTAGTACTTTTAACCCGTTTGAATTGAAACGATCTGCCGGAGTTGGTGTTCGTATTTTCATGCCTGCTTTTGGTTTACTAGGTATTGATTTTGCTCATGGATTTGATCCTTTACCAGGATTTTCACAAAAATCTGGATGGCAAACCCATTTTATTATTGGTAGACAATTCTAAAACCCTAAATTTGTATAGCTATTATGTTTGGCATGGTTTTTTCTAAATACACTATAAAATGAAAAAAATTAAATTAACATTCGTTCTTTTACTTATTGTAGTAGGTGTAACCGTTGCACAAAAAAAACAACGAATAGCATATATAGACATGGATTATATTTTACAAAATATTCCACAATATATAGAAGCTCAAAATGCCTTAAATGATAAAGTTGCTAAATGGAAAGCTAATTTAGATAAAGAAGCTAGAAGTATTGAAGTTTTAAAAACTGACTTGTCTAATGAAAAAGCAATTCTTACTCAAGAGTTAATAAATGAACGTGAAGAAGACATTTTAGTTAAACAAGAAGCTTTAAGAAAACTAGAATCATTATACTTTGGCACAGATGGTGATATGTATATATTAAGAAAGAAATTAATCCAACCTATACAAGATCAAGTTTATAATGCAGTACAAAGTATAGCTTCTAGAAAAAAATATGATTTTGTTTTCGACAAATCTGGAGAATTAATAATGTTGTATTCTAATAAAAAACACGATATTAGTCCGCTAGTTTTAAAGCTTATTAAAATTGATGTTAAAAAACAAGATAAAATAGACAAAGTAGCTGCTAGGAAGGAATTATTAGATAACGAAAGTATTTCTGAAGAAGCTAAACAAAAAAAGGCTAAAAAAGAAGCTTTAAAAAAGAAAAGAGTTAGTGAACGGGAGCAAAGAATAAAAAATATTAAAGAAAAAAGAGAAGCTAGTTTAAAAGCTAGAGCAGAAAAAAAGAGATTATTGAAAGAAAAAAGAGAAGCTTTAAAAAAAGCTAAAGACGCAAAAAAAAATAAAGAAGTACCAGAAAAAAAATAAGATAAACATATAAAACAGAAAGAAGAACCTAAAATTATTAAATTAGAATAAACATGAAACATTTACAAACGTTATTATTAGTTGCGATTTTTACGATTGGTTTAGGAGGTGTGGCAAATGCACAGAAAACTGCACATATTAATACCGATAAGTTATTAACTGCAATGCCAGAAACAAAGGCATTAAAAGCTGAATTAGAAAAATTACAAAAAACATACAGAGCAGATATTGAAAATATGTTTAAAGCTTTAGAAGCTAAAATGAAAAAATATCAAGCTGAAGGAAAAAGTCAAACTCAAGAGACAAATCAAAAAAGAGCTCAAGAAGTTCAACAAGAACGTGCTAAACTTGGACAAGCTGAACAAGCTATGAACCAAGAGATGGGTAAAAAATATCAAGAAAAAACAATTCCTATTTTAAAGAAAGCTGAAGATGCTATTAAAGCTGTAGCAGCTGAAAAAGGAATTATTTATGTAATGGATGCTGCTCCTGGTAAAGGATTAATCGTTTTCGATAAAGGAGAAGATATTTATGACGCTGTTAAAGCTAAATTAGGATTTTAATTAGAATTAAAATTAAATATTTTACAATCCTGCTTTTTAATTAAAGCAGGATTTTTATTTTTGTATTAATGATAAATTCTTCAAAAGACAACCCTATAGGTATTTTCGACTCTGGTATTGGAGGTACTTCTATTTGGAAAGAAATAAACTCCTTATTACCTAATGAGGATACTATTTATCTTTCAGATAGTATTAATGCTCCTTATGGTCAAAAAACAAAAGAAGAAATCTTAAATCTTTCTATCAAGAATACTGAATACTTAATTCAGAAGAAATGTAAAATCATTGTTGTTGCCTGTAATACAGCTACTACCAACGCTATTAAATATTTACGTAAAAATTATAACATTCCTTTTATTGGAATTGAACCAGCGATTAAACCTGCTTCTTTACATACTAAAACAAACACGATTGGTATTTTGGCTACCAAGGGAACTTTAAACAGTGAATTATTCGAAAAAACTTCTTCGACAATTAGTAATAAAATCCATATAATTGAGCAAATTGGGGAAGGTTTAGTAGAACTTATTGAAACTGGCCAAATTGAATCAGAAGAAATAAAATTTCTTTTAAAGAAGCATTTACAACCTATGGTAGATCAAAAAATAGATTATTTGGTATTAGGATGTACACATTACCCATATTTAATTAAATCAATAAAAGAAATTGTAGGTGAGTCTATTAAAATAATAGATTCAGGCGAAGCTGTTGCTAAACAAACAAGAAATATACTAGCGCAACAAGAGTTATTGAAATTAAAAAGTTTAAGGCTTCCTTTTTCAATCTTTTACACAAACAAAGACAAAAAAGTTCTTGAAAAATTATTAAAAGACTCCTCTCCAATTTCTATTGAAAAAATAGATTTTTAAAATAATTGCCCATTAATATTAGGGCAGGCTGCTAACCTTCTTTTAGCACATAATAAATTTAAGCCCAAAGTAATCTGATGAAATCCAGAGTCTGAGAATAAAATTTCTCCAAATTGTTTACTGTAGGTATATGAAACCATAAACTTATTGAAGTTAACACCAAAAATTGGAGAAACATATTGAGCACTTTCAAAAGTATTACTATCAAAAGATGTTCTATACGAAAGTCCACCCCATATTTGAGCTTTTTTCAGTCTCTTATACACCTTCATGTTTATATCTGCTACTTTTTCTCCTGTTTGTTCTTTAAATTGAAACATAAAAGAAGGTTCATATTGCAACTTAGTTTTATCTCCAAAAAAATAACCGGCTCCCAAAATATAATTACGTAAGTTTAATGCATCAAACTCAGAGTTTAAACTATTTTTAGCCGATAAAAAGATGTTTTTAATGGTTAAATAACTTGATAAACCTTTGTAATGATATCCAAGTCCAAAATCTGCATTTACATAAAAGTCACTTTCTATAATTTGTTGTACCTGAGGATCTCCTACAAAAGTTGTTTGATCGATTTCATTTTGAACTAACGACATTGACAAACCAAATGAAAGTTGATTAAATGCTTTTCCTTTATTTAAATTTAAGTGATATGCATAAGAACCTTGAACAGCTTTTTGAGAATGAAATCCGTTTTTATCATTAAATAATACAACCCCATAAGCAGCTTTAGAATCTTCATTTACTTTTGCATGAAAACTTACCGTTTGTAATTGTGGAGCATTGTCAACACCTATCCATTGCGTTCTTCCTGTTAATCGTATTTTTCCACATTGCCCAACACCTGCTGCTGCTGGATGTACTAAATATACATTGTCAGATAAATAATCTTGATATATAGGTAATGTTTCTTGTGTATAGCTATTAAAAACTATTACAAGAAAAAAAGTTAATATAATTCTTTCACATACTGAATTCATTCCCCCTCAATTTAATTACCAAATATATCTGATTTGAAATTAATTAACTAGAAATATATGTTAAAGACCTAAAACTATGAGTTTTTAAAAACAAAAATTCTATGTTCCATTATTTTAATTCCTTCTATTTATACTACTTTAGCTCCATAATATTGTACTTAAATGACTAAAGTATTACGACCTATAATGTTTGTAGGCACAGGTTCAGATGTAGGAAAAAGCATTATTGTTACTGGAATGTGTCGTATTCTTAAGAAATTAGGCTACTCTCCTGCTCCATTCAAAGCTCAAAATATGTCTTTAAATAGTTATGTTACTAAAGACGGTTTAGAAATTGGAAGAGCTCAAGCTGTTCAGGCAGAAGCCGCTGGAATAGATTGTACTACAGAAATGAATCCTGTTCTTTTAAAACCTTCAGGTAAAAATAAATCTCAAGTAGTTTTACATGGAAAACCTATAGGAGATCAAACAGCTCGCTCTTATTTCTTAGGAAATAACAAACAACATTTATTTCAAGAAGTTCAAAAAGCCTTTTCCAAATTACAAAAAGAATACAATCCTATTGTATTAGAAGGTGCTGGTAGTATTAGTGAATTAAACTTAAAACATCGTGATATTGTAAACATGAGAATGGCACAAGTTGCTAAAGCTGATGTGTATTTAATTGCTGATATAGATAGAGGGGGAGTTTTTGCTAGTGTATATGGCAGCATTAAATTACTTGATGATGATGAGAGAAAGTTAATTAAAGGAATCATCATTAATAAATTTAGAGGTGATATTTCCTTATTTGAAGAAGGAAAAAAAATGCTAGAATCTCTTACAAATGTTCCTGTGTTGGGTGTTGTTCCTTATGCTAAGGATATTTATATTGAAGATGAAGATTCTTTAGGTTTAGAGAAAAAACAAACTAACTCTCAACAGAACACAATTAATATTGCTGTTATTTTACTTCCTTATATTTCAAATTTCACAGATTTTAATCGATTAGAAAAAGATGACAACGTGCACCTTTTCTATACTAGAGATCCTGAAGATATTGAAAAAGCGGATATTATTATAATTCCTGGTAGTAAAAATACGATTGCTGACATGCAATTTTTACGTACCTCTAGGTTAGCTAAAAATATTTTAAAAGCTCATGAAAACAACAAATTTATAATTGGTATTTGCGGTGGATATCAAATGCTGGGAATGTCTATCTCTGATCCTAATCATGTTGAAAATGAAATTCAAGAAATACCAGGTTTAGGAATCATTCCTGCACAAACAATATTAGCAAATAAAAAAACTACCAAACAATGTAACTTTCAATTCAAAGAATATGAAGAACCTTGTACTGGTTATGAAATTCATATGGGGATTACTACCTTTAAAGAACAACATCCTTTAAACAAAATTCAACAAAAACCAGAAGGATATTTAATCAAAAATTGTTGGGGTACTTATATTCACGGTATTTTTGATAACAGTTTAATTATAGAAGATTTATTATCTAATTTTAATATCAAAACTACCTCAAATAGCTTTGACTATAAAGCCTATAAAGAAGCTAATTATGATAAGTTAGCAGAACACTTAGAAAAAAACATCGCTATTGATGTTATTTTAAATAATATGAAAACTACTATTTCTGAATAAAGTATGGGAATTGAT
>CALISK010000034.1 GCA_938041625.1 uncultured Tenacibaculum sp.
GAAAACGGAATAAAAATATATCGAGAATATTGTTATTTTGCGTTAAGGATTGAATGGTTTGTTTGAGCTCTTTTTGTAAAATGTTTTCTTTACAAAAAAGCGAGTAATGAAAGCCTGATCTGAAAGGAACGCCAATATAAAAATAAAGAATAAAAGGTTGAATATTAAAAAACACATACTAACCATTGCAGGCTTAGATCCTTCATCGGGAGCAGGGTTAACATCTGATATAAAAACATTTGAAGCACATGGTTTTTACGGATTATCTGTTTGTACAGCGGTAACTGTGCAAAATGATATTGCTTTTAAAGACTGTGTTTGGGTTGATAAGCGTGTTATCATTGATCAAATTAAAACACTATTCGAACGATTTAAAATTCCTGTAGTAAAAATAGGAATTATTCAGTCTTGGGAAGTTTTATTAGAAGTGGTTGAACTACTTAAAAAACTGAATTCAAAAATAAAAATAATACTGGATCCTGTCTTAAAAGCAAGTGCTGGATTTGATTTTCATGCAAAACAAAATTTAGAAGTTTTAGAAAAAGTTTTAGAGCATTGTTATTTTATAACACCTAATTACGATGAAATAAAGGGGTTGTTTCCTGAAAAAGATATTGAAGAAACGATTGAGTTTATAGCGGATAAAACTAATCTTTACTTAAAAGGCGGACATAGAGAAGATAAAAAAGGATGGGATGCTGTGTATTATAGTAAAATAGTACAACTAAATATTCCACCAATAGCAGAAACCGTTTTTCAAAAACATGGAAGCGGTTGTGTGTTGTCTTCAGCTTTAGCCTCAAATTTGATACATGAAATTCCGTTAGAAGATGCATGTAAGAATGTGAAAATGTATGTGGAAAAATTTTTGAATTCGAATGAATCATTGTTAGGAACGCATTCTTTTTAGGAGTGTAGAATTGCAGTAGTTAAGGAGTGGTTTTTTAGTAGTTAATATTGGAGAAGTTAAGAAGTAATTCTTTTTTTAGAAGTGTAGAATTATAGGAGTTGAGGATTGGAGTAGTGTTTTGAGGTAAGGAGTTAAATTTGTTGATAAGCGTAAAAGAGAAAAAATAAATAAAAAATTGAATGAAAAAGACAAAAAGTTTTGAAGATTTAATCGTTTGGCAAAAGGGACATGAATTTGTTTTAGAGGTTTATAAAATGAGTAAAGTATTTCCAAAAGAAGAGATTTATGGTTTAACATCACAGTTTAGAAGGGCTGCTGTATCTATTACAGCGAATATAGCAGAAGGATATAAAAGATTAAGTAATAAAGAAAAATTAAGGTTTTATAATATCGCACAATCTTCATTAGAAGAATGTCGTTATTTTCTAATTTTGTCGAAAGACTTAGGGTATACAAAAGAGAATAAAACACAAACAGAGTTAATAAAAGAGGTGAGTAAAATGCTAAACGCATATTGTAGAAGTATTTTAAGTAAAAGCTAGAGAGCAAATATCAGAAGAAAGAGTTTAGAAACAGTTAGAGAACTTAACTCCTCTACTCCTTAACTCCTCTACTCCTTAACTCCACCACTTCTTAACTCCTAAAAAAAGAAACAATGATTAGTAAATTACAATATATAAGCCAAGGAGCAACGCCAAAAGAGCATTTAGAAAATATTCAAAATGCCTGTGCTTCAGGTGCAGAGTGGGTGCAATTACGATTAAAAAATGTTAGTAAAAAGGTATTATTAGATACAGCTCAAAAAGCAAGAGAAATAACAGAACATTACCAAACAAGATTAATCATAAATGATCATTATAAGATAGCCAAAGAGGTAAAGGCAGATGGAGTTCATTTAGGAAAGCAAGATGTGAGCCCTACAATTGCTAGAGACTTTTTGTATTCATGGCAAATTATAGGAGGAACAGCCAATACATTGGACGATTGTAAAAAATTGATTTCAAAAAAGGTAGATTATATTGGTCTAGGTCCGTATCAATTTACAGAAACTAAAGAAAATTTAAGTCCGATATTAGGAATTGCAGGATATAAAGTACTGATTGAAGAATTACAAACAGAAATTCCTGTAATAGCTATTGGAGGCATAAAAATAGCTGATACAAAAGCAATTTTAGAAACTGGAGTATACGGAGTTGCAGTATCTGGAGAAATTACTAGAAACTTCAACTTAATTCCTTCGTTTCATGATATTTTAAAAGCACCAAGTGTGAATGAACAAGTATTTAAATTAGGAGAACAGAAAAACGAAACGAATGAATAGTATTTTGAAAATAGCAGACAAAGAGTTTAACTCTCGATTATTTACAGGAACAGGTAAATTTAGTTCTTCTGAATTAATGAAAGAAGCATTATTAGCTTCAGAAAGTGAGCTAATAACGGTTGCTTTAAAACGAGTAGATGTGCAAGATAAAGAGGATGATATTTTAACACATTTAAATCATTCTAGAATAAATTTACTACCAAATACCTCTGGAGTACGTACTGCTAAAGAAGCCGTTTTTGCAGCTGAATTATCAAGAGAAGCTTTAGAAACAAATTGGGTAAAACTAGAAATTCATCCAGATCCAAGGTATTTATTACCAGACCCTATAGAAACTTTAAAAGCAGCAGAAGCATTAGTGAAATTAGGTTTTGTGGTAATGCCATATATACATGCAGATCCTGTTTTATGTAAAAGATTAGAAGAGGTAGGAACGCAATGTGTAATGCCTTTAGGAGCACCAATTGGAAGTAATAAAGGATTAAAGACAGTAGAATTTTTAGAAATAATTATAGAACAATCGAATGTTCCGGTAATTGTAGATGCAGGAATAGGAGCACCATCGCATGCAGCACAAGCTATGGAAATTGGTGCAGATGCGGTATTGGTAAACACTGCAATTGCAGTATCACAAAATCCGGTAGCAATGGCAAAAGCTTTTAAAATGGCAGTAGAAGCAGGTAGAATGGCGTATGAAGCGAAGTTAGCACCGATTAAAAATGAAGCAGAAGCGAGTAGTCCGTTAACGTCGTTCTTAAGTTAGAAGGATGGGGCCTTTTCGGAGAAGTAGTTAGAGGAGTTAAGAATTGTAGTAGTTAAATAGTTATTGTTCTTGGAGAACGGGAATTAAGAATTTTAGGAGTTAAGTAGTTAAGAATTGTAGTAGTTTAGAAGTTAGAGGAGTTAAGTAGTTATTGTTCTTGCAGAACGGGAGTTAAGAATTATAGGAGTTAGATAGGTTAAGAGTTTAAAGAATTTATACTTCTTAACTTCTACAATTCTCCATGACTAAAATTCTTAACTTCTGAAAACAATTTCTCAAAAATGACCATAAATTAAAAAATGGAAAATACGTTTAAAAAAATATTTGATGCTTATAATTGGGATGACACTTTAAAGAGTATTTTCAATAAAACGACAGCAGATGTTGAGCATGCTTTGGCAAAAGAGAAAAGAGATTTAGAAGATTTTAAAGCATTGATTTCTCCGGCAGCAAAACCATTTTTAGAAGAAATGGCTCAGAAAAGTAGGATGCTTACTAAGAAAAGATTTGGGAATACAATTCAAATGTATGCTCCTATGTATTTAAGTAATGAATGTCAGAATATATGTACCTACTGTGGATTTAGTTTAACTAACAAAATTCCGAGAAGAACATTAACTGATGCTGAAATTTTAAAAGAAGTTGCCTTCTTAAAAAATAAAGGATACGATCATATTTTATTAGTAACTGGTGAAGCTAATAAAACAGTGGGCGTAGCTTATATAAATAATGCCATTCAATTAATTAAATCTAAATTTTCAAACATTACTATTGAAGTACAACCGTTAGATCAAGATGAATATGAATTATTGATTGAAAACGGATTGTATGCTGTGTTGGTATATCAAGAAACCTATCATAAAGAGGAATATAAAAAACATCATCCGAAGGGTAAAAAATCAAATTTTGAATATCGATTAGAAACTCCAGATCGTTTAGGAAAAGCTGGTGTTCATAAAATAGGATTGGGTGCTTTATTTGGATTAGAAGATTGGCGTGCGGATAGTTTTTTTACGGCACTGCATTTAAAATATTTACAAAAAAACTATTGGAAAACGAAGTACTCTATTTCATTTCCTAGGTTGCGCCCACATTCTGGCGGATTAGAACCAAAGGTGGAAATGACGGATGCCGATTTGGTACAAACAATTTGTGCGTTTCGGTTGTTAGATGAAGATGTAGAGTTATCAATGTCTACTAGAGAAAGCGAAGTGTTTAGAAATAATATTGTTAATTTAGGAGTTACCTCAATTAGTGCGGAGTCTAAAACAAATCCGGGCGGATATTCAGTAGAACCACAGTCGTTAGAGCAATTTGAAATTTCTGATGAGCGTAGCACTGAAGAGGTTGTAAGGATGCTAAAAAAAGAAGGACTAGAAGTAGTATGGAAAGATTGGGAGCATTTTTCTTAGAGGAGTTTTTTTTTAGGAGTAGAGGAGTTGAGAATTTTAGGAGTGTAGTAGTTAAGGAGTTTTTTATAGGAGTTAAGAATTATAGAAGTTAAGGAGTTCGATTTCTCTTCGACTCAGCTCGGAGAACGAGATAGATGAATTATAGGTAATTGAGCGAAGTCGAAATTAAATAATTAAAAGAAGGTATTTGTTTAAGATAAAAAAAGAGAATTT
>CALISK010000035.1 GCA_938041625.1 uncultured Tenacibaculum sp.
CCAGGGTTTATAGTTCCTCCAGTACTAGATAATGTAGTCGTAAAAATATTTAAATTAGAAACAGGGCCTGTAGTATTAGTGTATTCATTAGGACTCATGTTTGACATAGGATAGTTACCCATGTTTGTCCAAGTGGTTATACCAACTCCATTATAAGTATCTCCAATTTTTAAATTAGGAACAGTAATATTATGAGAAATTGGATTTGTTTGATCTGAAAAAACTATTGGATACTCAGTATCTACGATTATTCTGTACGTTATAAATTTAGAGTTATCAGCATTACTAATTTTAAAATCTACGGTATTTGGGTACGTAAAATCTATTTCTGCACCTGTTGTAATAGGATATTCTTTAAAATCATTATTATTTACGCGATACTCTATTTTAGAACCATTGTATTTTATAGCCGGAGTTAACTTAGCATAATTTACAGGAACTGGAAATAAACAGAAAACAAGAGAATCTGCAGTTTGTAACGCCGCTTTTGTTGTTAAATCAATATTCGTATATGGTTTGTTATTATGGTCTGTATCGAGGATTTCAAAATCAATTAGAGAAAGTTTTTCATCTATAGGTTTCTCTTCAACAATCACTTTAATACTATAATGTATTTTTTTTTCAGGATCTATTTTAGAAGCTATTTCATAAGTAACAAATTCGGTTTCAGAAAAAAGAGTTTTTGCACCTACATTAGGAGAGATAGTAAAATCAGTAGTAATTATATTAGCGCTTTTAAGACTTAAATTTAACGATGTTGCAGTGTAAGGTAATGTTATAATTATTTTACCCGAGGTTACTTCTTTGTTATTTTCTATAATAGGTTGTGTAATTTTTATATCAGAATAATTAGTTTCTTTTAAAGGAAAGTCATCTAATATAGCTTTTTGAAGATCTATATTTGGATTAGAAATAGCTGGAGTATCAGTATTGTCATCACAAGCAAAAATAAATAGTAAAAATACAATTGGTATTCGTAATAATTTTATTGTAAATGAAAATGTTTGAGTGTTCATTGATATGTTTTTTATTTGCTTTTTAGCAATTTTTTTTTAAAAAAAAGATAAAAACCTCTGTTTTTCGTAAAAAAAGTTGAATTTTTATATAAAGATAAAAGTGTTATAGATAAAACGAACTTATTTATTTATGCATTTGAAGATAAGATTGAAATAAAGAAAATAGGAAAAACTAAATTAATTCATTTGGCTATGATATATTCGAATGGAAGCTTTAAAAAATATTATCTTTCTAGTTTAGATGAGGTATTTATTATAATAAAGAAACAATTGTATTAATTAAAACACACTTACGAAAAGTAAGATTACTTTCGTAAATGTGTTAAAATAGAATAATGTTTAAATATAAATGAAAGACCTAGAAATTGAAGAAGCTTTATTACCGTTAGAGTCTATTGCTGTAAAAACAACAGTATAAGTATCTACTTCTTGAGCAATATATTTTTCAGATACGGTAAATGCTGTTTTATTACTAGATGTATTATCAGTAGTTTTTTCAAAGACAATATCTCCATTACTATTTCTAACAACAATTATGATAGTATTTATTTCTAAGTCATCTGTTCCATTAGCTTCTAAAGTTACAGGTTCTCCTTTTGGCCATGCACCTCCCCATTCAGCAACATATTTTTGGTTTGGTGTAGGGCTTATGATTAAAACTTCTGGAGACATATCATTAATTTGTGATTGATTGTTTTCAGAACAATTCATAAATATGAGCCCTATAGCTATTAATATAAAATTAAATTTTTTGTTGTTAATTTTCATGTTATTCATTTTTTATAGTTTAATTAGGTTAGTTTTTTATAAATTAAAAGACTTCTGTTTTATCATTACTTTCAATAGATTTAAGTTGATGTTTTTTTTACAAAACTATGTTTATAAAGAATGAAAAATTACCCTGTATTCCGTGAAAAAAGTTAAAATTTCAGGTTAATATTTAAAACTGTAATTATTTCATTTTAAAAAGAAATTTTATAACTTAAATTAGGGATTATTAAGGCTTCCCTATGTTTGTCTACAGTATTATTTTTAATATTATATCGATGTCCTAAAAACTCTTTGTAATTTGAAGCATTTAGTATTTTTAAAGATAGTTTTTGAGATGTTTTACTTTTATACCATTCATAGTTTATAGTAAAATGAGAAATGAAAGAAGCTTTAGTTTGCTCGGTAAAAGGATTTGTTTCATTATAGATTACTTCTTTTTCAAGTATTGAATTTGTATTGTCAATTACAGAGTATCTATCTCCGCCTTGAATGCTTACTCTTAAATTTATACCTAGTAAGTTTTGTTTTTTTCTGCCTATTTTAAATTCTTTACCAGCTAAGAAATTTAAAAGATAGTTTTTATTAAAACGAGTATTATACCAAATATTTGTATCTGTTTTGTATTTAGAATTAAATAGAGAAGCAGAAATTAAATAATAAAACCCTTTGTTAACATATTGCTCTAAAGTTAAATCAATCCCATAGTTTTCACCTTCACCCAAATTAGTATAGGCATCATTAACAAACCAATCATTTTGTAAATTTAAAAGAGAAGAATTACTTTTTTTAATAATAGGAATATTAAATAATTTTTGAAAGTAGGGTTCAATTTTTAAATGCGTTTTTTTAGATATATTCCAGTCATAAGCAAATATTAAATGATGTGCTTTTGAAAAATCTAAATTCTTATTAGCTTGTGTTAATGGTGAGTTTATAGTGTTTGCAAAATAAATATTTAAAGCCTCAATTCTACTATGTAAACCGTAACCAAAACTAACTTTATTATTTTTATTTAAACGATAACTTATACCTAAACGAGGTTCAATAGTGGTTTGTTTATTAAGAGTGAAAAACTGAGTATTAAGACCAACGTTTAATTTCAATTTTTTTAATGAAAAAGAAGAATTAGAATATGTTGAAATTAAAGCACTAGAGCCACTTTCTGAAATTAAAGTATTTAAAAGATTGGTTGTACTGTTCTTATCTTTTAAAGTTAAGTTGTAATTCAGACCTCTTATTGTAATTCCAGTTTTATTTGTATGTTTAGGGCTAATTTTTTTGTTGAAGAAAGTTTTAAAAGTGATATTATTATTGGTGTTATTAATCTCGTTTTGAGGTTGTAATATTGAAGAAGAATTGAACCTGTCTGTTTTTAAATCAATACCATTGGTGGAAATAGCTAAGGTAGAGTTTAGGTAAGCAGAGTTTTTAAAAATTAATCTATGGTTTATTCCAAATGCTCCCATAAACTGTTTTACATCTTGCTTTTCAATATCACTATAATAATTTTGATTTTTAGTATCAGTTTTAGGGATACTACCAGATTTATCAATTAAACCAATTCCCCAAATTGAAAAATGACCTGTTTTTTTAGTTGGTATTTTTATTTTGAAAGATAAATCTTGATAATTGGTGCCTTGAGAATCTTCGGGTAATAGTGAAGAGATAAGCCCTAAGGTAGAATATCTGTAATTAAAAAGATAAGAAGCATTTTCTTTCTTACCAATAGGCCCTTCGGAAGCAAAATCAATTCCAATAGTACCTAATTCAACACTATGTTCAAATTCACTATCATTACCGTTCCTCATTCGAATATCAAAAACACCTGAAATTGCATTGTTATATTCCGCAGGAAAAGCACCTGTAAAAAAATCAGAATTAGCCAAAAGATTACTACTTAAAGCAGAGATACCACCACCTCCAAATACACCTAAATTAGCAAAGTGATTAGGATTTGGTATTTCTACACCTTCAATTTTCCATTGTAAAAACTTGGGTGCATTTCCTCTAATAACAATAGCATTATTGTTTACACTACTGGCTACTCCAGGAAAAGAAGCCGCTAAACGGGCAGGATCATCAAAACCGCCAGCATATCTATTAGCTTCTTCAATACTTAACATTCGAGCACTTACAGTAGCCATTTTATTAATAGCTTTACTCTTAGTAACTCTGGGAGTAATAACAACTTCATCTAAAGAATTAATATTTTCTGTAAGTGAAATATTTACAATAACCATTTTTGCAGAAGTTACTATTACTTCTGGTTTAATGATTGTTTCATATCCTAAAAAAGAAACTTTTAAATCATGCCTTCCTAAAGGTACATTTCTAAGAATAAAATGACCATTTAAATCTGATGTGGTTCCAATAATAGGGTTTGTACCTAAAATTATTATAGAAGCATTGGGTAATAGTTCTTTAGAATCATTATCTATAATTGTTCCCTTAATATGTTGGGTTATATTTTGAGAATGAGATAAAAGAGAAAAGAGAAATAAAGAAAAATACCATATATTTTTAACCAACATTCTTAATTAGTTTTATAGTTACATACAGGTAACAAAACTAGAATTAGAAGGAGAAATACACCATACTGATTTATCAGTATTTTTTATATAAGAAAAGAATTATACTAAGTTTAAATTTTTAGCATATTTAATAGCTTCGATAGAGCTATTAGCTCCTAATTTCTTTAAAATATTTTGTCTATGTGTATTAACTGTGTGTATACTAATAGATAGTTTATTAGATATTTCTTTACTAAGCATACCTTCATTAACAAAAGAGAGTATTTGGTTTTCTCTATTAGATAGTTTTTCGCTTTTATTATCTTTAAAATCTACTACATTAATAGTCCCTGAAATTATATTAATCCACTGACTTCTTACACCATTGTATTCTTCTTGATTAGGAGAAATATCCATAGTACTTAATGCTAACCATAAATTACCATTTTTATCTAATTCGAGTACTTGGAATTGCTCAATGATTCGGATGTATTTACGCTGTGAATTTAAAATTCGATACTCATTTTGTAGTTTATAATTTTTACGTTCATCAATTGGCAGTTCATATAATTTTTTTAAGATAAGAATACCTATGTTCATTAATGAAATTAAATCTTCAGGATGAATTTTTGAGTTGTAATAATTAGTATCGATATTATTTAAATCGTAACCAAATAAGTTTGTTAAGTTATAAGAACTAAAAACATGTTCTTTTTTACATAAATCAAATACTGTTAACCCACTGTTTTTAACCTGTGTCATTTGATTTAAAAAAGGAAAATGCTTTTCTAAAATAGTATAATCCAATTCAGATTTATCGAATTCTTGTTGATTTAGAATCGTATAATATTCTTGCTCAGTTTTTTTTAAAGTATTCATTCTAGTACTGTAGTAGTTTAAATTGAGAAAACTTTGTATTTGATAGCAATATATAAAATTATCTATCGGGTTATTTAATAATCAAAGATAGAATAAAAGAGTACAGATGTATACAATACCTCTTTTAAACAGTTGAAACACTTTTTCTTTGAGATATGTAATTCAAAACTAAATATATCATGAAAAAATTACTTTTAGCATCTACTATACTTTTGATAAGTATTAATATGTGTTCCTGTTCAGAAGAAAAAACAGTGAATGATTCTATTAAAGAGGAAGAGTTTATTGAAGAAAAATATGTTGGTCATTGGACTTCTGAGCTACCTTCGTTAAATAAAAAATATGATGAAATTCCAATTTCAGCAAAAATCAAAAAAAATAAAGAAGGAGAGTATACAGGAGAGTTTTTCTTTACAGCCGTTTTTATTACTTGCTGTAACAGTGGACTTAATGATGGAGATATTAGTTTTAAAGTTTCTAATGGCAGTGTAATAAAGTTTACTTATAATGATAAAATTAAAAATTGTAATGGTACATTTGAAGGAACAGGTACCTTTAATAATAAAGAATTAATAATTGATTTTAATGGGGATGATTGTGAAGGAAAACATGAAAATGGGAAATTAGTATTGAGAAAATAATTTTTTCTTATTAAGAACCATGTAAAAGAGAATTTTATGAAATTCTCTTTTCATTATATTTAATATAGTTTGTAAATACATTCACTATGTCTCCCATAATTGTTAATATCCTTTTAATTGTAATATTAAGTCAAGGAATATTTTTATTAATAGCCATTCAACTATTACCAAATAAAAATAAAAAAGCTAATCAAATACTATCTATAATACTATTAATAGCAAGTATTATGTTAATAGCTAGAATAGCTACAGCATATTATAGAAATACTTTTTTTTGGCGCTTAGGAGCGTTAATAGATATGACAATTTATGTATTTGGACCTTTGCTATACTGCTATATAAGAAGGTTGATCTTTAAAGAAGAAAAAACGTATCAATTAAAGTTCACACACTCTATACCACTATTAATATACTCAGGATATTTTTTATGGATGTTAACGCAAACAAAAGAATCTTATAAGGCATTATATATGTCAAATAAATTATTCATTCCTTTTTTAACGATAGAATTATCAGGTATTCTATTAATTCTTTTTTATATAATAAAATCATTTCAGTTACTTACATTGTATAAAAAACAAAAAGAAGAACAATATGCTACAGATCAAAAAATAAATAAATTTGTGTATTGTATTTTAATTTCACTAACAATTTTTACAGTTTTATGGTTTATTAGTTTTGTAAGTAGTTATTTTTTTTACAAGTACTATGTTTACTTGAATTATAATTTAATGTGGATTTCTATAGGAGGATTGTTTTATGTTATAGGTTTTTATAGTTTAACGCATCCTGATATTTTTAGAGTAGAGGTATTTGAACCTAAAATAAATGTGCCTGATAGACTAAGTAAAAGTGAAATTAACGAACTAAAAAGAAAATTGGATATTGAATTAAAAGAAAAAAAAATCTATTTGAAATCTACAATTAGTTTAGTTGCACTTTCTAAAACTTTAGGAACTACAACTAATAATTTATCTTGGCTACTAAATAAGGTATACCAGAAGAATTTTTATGAATTTATAAATGAATATAGAATAAAAGCATTTTTAGAATTGATAAAAGAAAATGAACATATTAGATCTACTTTATTTGCATTAGCAATAGATGTTGGATTTAATTCTAAATCTACTTTTAATAAATCTTTTAAGATTGTAGTAGGCACTACACCTAGCGAATATATAAAGAAGATGAATTATAATAATTAAATTTCAGCTTTAGCAAAACCAATTGTTTTTCTATATAAGCTAGGAGATATATTGGTATTCTTTTTAAAAAAACGGCTAAAATAAAATTCATCATCATAACCAAGATCTAATGAAATTTCACGTACAGTTTTAGAGGTTAAATACAATTCTCTTTTGGCCTCAATAATAATTCTTTCAGAAATAAGTGAAGTAAGTGTTTTGTTGTAATACTTTTTAACTATTTTCCCTAAAGCTTTTGGGCTAATATGTAATTCTTCTGCATATTCTTTAGGAGAATGTTTCTCTTTAAAATGAAGCTCTATTAAATCTTTTAGTTTTTGAGAAATAAAATTTTCTTCTTCAGATTCTGTTGCTGTTATATTTTTTTGAACGTTTTTTAATCTGGTTGCATTAATAAGAATAAGTTTTAAATAAGATATAACAGATTCGTTCATGGCAACTTCACTTTTTTTAATTTCCTTAATTATTTCATTAATAAAAAAGCGGATAGTCGTTTTTGTAGACTCATCAATAACTACAAAAGGTTCGTTATAAATATTATTAAATAAGACACTATTACAAGCTACTTCTTCATGATGTTTTAGAATGCAGAAAAAATCTGAATGAAAATTAATAACCAAACCTTTTGTTTTAGTTTTTTCTTTAAATAAAAAAGGTTGATAGGGGGTAAAACAAAAAAGATGGTCTTTACCATATGTATAATTGTTAAAATCTGAAATAGCATTTCCTTGACCTTCCTGAATCCAAATAAGAGAAAAATAATTAAGCCTTTGTACATGGTCAAAATGATGGATACTTTCAAAATTAAACATCTTAAAAGCTAATTCATTAGTTTGTTTATTAACCAAAGTATAAGTTTCATTATTTATCATATCACTTTAAATTTAGTTAATTTAATTGTATTGGTTCTATAATTTTTATAGGATCACCAAGTTTTATAATTTTTCCTTTTTGATCTTCTGGAATGTAAGTGTTAACAGTTAAATGATACATATTACCATATAGCGGTAGTTTACTTTTTTCTGGTAAATTATGATTTCTACTTTCAATCATTTTTTTTACAAAAGATTTGTCGGTTTCTCCAGTTAAAGGATTTCTTGGAGGCACATTACATCTAGCTCTTGGACTAACACCTATCATTTCTACATTACCAACTAAAAAACGCATTCCTATTCCTGGGGTAGAAAATAGGTTTTCTTCCCAATAAGGAGGAACTCCATCAATTTCTATGTTAGATCTAAATCGTAAACGTAAATCTTCAAGTGTTTTTTTTGAAAAATCGTTATGTAAAGATTCTAAAGAAGCTTTACTAACAAAAGTAACACTACTTGCTCCTGGAATATCCATAAGCTCTCCTTTAGTACGATATAAAACAGTGAGCTTTATTTCAAAAAAATCTTCTAAGTATTTTGTTAATCCTTTATTGTTTTCTTTTAATTCAAAAGTACCAGTTAATCCTCCAGAACGAGGTGTTAAATGAATTAGATTTTGATCTAAATCGAAATCTGATTTTAATTGATTTACACGACCAGTTCTTTTTCCATTTACAAAGCGACCATCTTTACCTAATAAAGCAAATGTTCTATCATGTTTAAGAGATCGAATTCCTATTTCAGCTTCTGTAACTTCAACAGGATCGAGAGATTTTACAGGGTAAATTCGAATTTTTGAAATATGTGGATTATCCATATTGTTTACTTAAAAAGTTAATGATAATTTTTTTATGTTTTAAGCTTCTATAATTGCTGCGGTTCCCATACCACCAGCTGTACATACAGAGATTAAACATCTTCCTCCACCGTTTTCTTTTAATATTTTAGCAGCACCAGCTAACACTCTAGCTCCTGTAGCAGCAAATGGATGTCCAATAGCTAAACTACCACCATTTACATTTAATTTTGTTCTATCTATATTTCCTAGTGCTTTTGTTGCATTTAAGTGTTCTTTAGAAAAAGAAACGCTTTCCCAAGCCTTTAAAGTGGCTAGTACTTGCCCAGCAAAAGCTTCGTGAATTTCATAAAAATCAAAATCTTGTAAAGTAAGATTATTTCTCTTTAATAGTTTAGCAACGGCTAGGGTAGGAGCCATTAGTAAATCTTCTCCATTTACATAATCAAAAGCAGCATTCTGAATGTCTACTAAATACGCTTCGATAGGGTATCCATTAGCTTTAGCATATTCTTCAGAAGCTAAAAATATGGCACTAGCTCCATCTGTAAAAGGAGAACTATTACCAGCTGTTAAACTTCCTTTATTACTCCTATCAAAAGCAGGTTTAAGAGTAGATAGTTTTTCCATAGAGGTTGTTGGACGAAGAATGTTGTCTTTTTTAATACCTTTAAAAGGAATGATTAAATCATCATAAAATCCTCGTTGATAAGCTGCTTCGGCATTTTTATGACTAATAAAAGCCAATTCATCTTGTGCAGCACGTGAAATATTCCAGTTTTTTACAGTTAATTCTGTATGGTCTCCCATGCTTAATTTAGTTCTAGGCTCTTTAACATTTGGATATACAGGTTTAAAGAAGTTGAACCATTTTGTTTTTATAGATTTAGCAAAACGTTCTCCAAAAGATTTAGCATTTCGAATATCCATTAAATCATGTGTTAAACTTTGTTGTAATGTAAGAGGAACATCACTATTGGTATCACTTCCTCCAGCAATACCAGCTTCTATTTGACCAGTAGTAATTTTTAAAGCAATAGTATTAGCAGCATCTAAACTTGTACCACAAGCACGAGAAATAAAATGTGCAGGTGTATGTGGATCTAGAGAGGTATTAGATACATTTTCTTTAGCCCAATTCCATTCTCCAGGATAATGAATTAAAGTACCTATTGCTACATCACCTAATAATTTGTTCTGTAATTGAAATTTTTTAACCACTCCATTTAATGCAGCTGTCATAAGTTCACTATTACTAGTACGTGTATAAGTAGTAAAAGATTTGGTAAAAGGAATTCTACTACCTCCTATAATAGCTACTTTATTGTTCTTGTTTTTCATGGTATGTGTGGTTTTAAATGACTACTATTTTTGGTCGGTGAAAATCAAAAGACTTACTTAAAGTTTTCTGTCAGATTCATTTATAAGTAAATCATTAATACTTGCATATCTTTTTTTCATGAGTCCATTTTCATCAAATTCCCAATTTTCATTTCCATAAGCTCTAAACCACTGCCCTTCTTTATTTTTATATTCATATTCAAACCGTACTGCAATACGATTATCTTGAAAAGCCCATAATTCTTTCTTTAATTTATAATCCAATTCATTTTCCCATTTGTCTTTTAAAAAAGCTTGTACTTCTTCACGACCATTAATAAATTTATTTCTGTTTCTCCATTCAGTATCTATAGTATAGGCTTTGGAAATTTTAATAGGATCTTTACTATTCCAAGCATCTTCTGCTCCTTGTATTTTTTGTAATGCTGTTTCCTTATTAAAAGGAGGTAGTGGATATTTTTTTTCCATGATATTATTTTATAATTAGAGTTAAAAGGTATAATGTAATATGTCGTTTAAATACATTATACCTTATTAAATTTATTTAACACTTTTCCAGTTTTTATGCGCAGTACTAAGAAGCTTAGAGGTTGCTGCATTCCATGGTTTTAATGTATTGAAAGGTTCTCCGTTAAAAGGACCATTAAAGAAAAGGTATAATTTACCGTCTACAATATCAAAAGTTTCAGGATTAATAGGGAATTTAGTTTTCTTAGCTCCAACTCCCCATGCACAATATCCATCAAATTGTGGTAAATATTGAGTAGGAGAAGATTTAAAAGTTTCTAAATTGGCTTTTGTAGAAAAATGGTATGTTTTTCCATTATGTTTAGCCGAGTAACTAGCAAAACCTCTTTCTGCTTCACCAGAAAAATAAGAGACAACATCATATCCTCCAATGGCTAAGCCATTAGCATCTACAGGTGCTGTTTGTGCTTCTAAAGAAATTGATACTGTTGAAATGATAAGAGTGAATAAAATGATTTTTAATTTTTTCATGATATGTGAGTTTATGTTTTAAGTTATTTTAAATTGATGATTATACAGTAGGAAAATCAATTACTGTATTGGCTGTATTATTTAAATAGTTTGTAAAGGTATTTAGAGCTACATGAGCTACAATTTCACCAACTTCACCATCATTATAACCTGCAGATTTCACGTTTTGTACATCATTATCATTTACCAAACCTCCTTTTTGAACTAATGTTTTAGCAAAAGTTAAGGCAGCAGTAGTTCTACTATCTATATTAGTACCTCTTCTAGCTTCTTGAAGTTCTTCTGAGTTTATTTTAACTAATTTTTCACCAATGAAAGTATGAGCAGAAAGACAATAGTCACAGTTATTTGCTTCAGCTACCGTTAAAGCTATTAATTCTCCTATTTTAGCTCCTAATGCACCAGAACTTAAAGCTCCACTTAAATTAAGATACCCTTCAAGTACCGCTGGAGAGTTTCCCATAGTTCTCATCATGTTAGGAACCATACCTAATTTGTTTTGAATGCCGTTGAATAATTCTTTTGATTTACCAGTTGTTGTTTCTGGATTTAATGCTTCTAAACGAGCCATAAATTATTGTTTTAA
>CALISK010000036.1 GCA_938041625.1 uncultured Tenacibaculum sp.
TAGGAGCTATGGAAGTAGCCGAAAACGGAGATATTGCCAACTGGAAAATACCAGGTAAAATGGTAAAAGGAATGGGAGGAGCAATGGATTTAGTAGCATCAGCAGAAAATATTATAGTAGCAATGATGCATACGAATAAAAAAGGAGCATCAAAATTACTTAAAAAGTGCTCGTTACCATTAACAGGAGTAGGTTGTGTTACAAAAATAGTTACCAATTTAGCAGTGTTAGAAGTTAAGAATGATAATTTTCATTTAATTGAAAGAGCTCCCGGAGTTACTGTAAAAGAAATTCAAGCAGCTACTGAAGGAACTTTAATTATTGATGGAGAAGTTCCTGAAATGGATATTCTTTCTTAAAAACAGACTTTTTAAGTAAAAAATAAAATAACAAATAGTTTTTCTTCTTTTAAGGAGATATTAAAAAAGACAATGAAAATAATATCATACAACGTAAACGGAATACGTGCAGCAATTAAAAAAGGGTTTTTAGATTGGTTACAACAAGCGAGTCCAGATGTTGTGTGTATTCAAGAAACAAAAGCGCAAAAAGAACAATTAAACGCAGCAGATTTTGAATTGGCAGGATATCCATATCAATATTGGTTTTCTGCTCAAAAGAAAGGCTATTCTGGAGTTGCTGTTTTTTGTAAAAAAGAACCCAATCATATTGAATATGGAACAGGTATTGAATCGATGGATTTTGAAGGAAGAAATCTTAGAGTAGATTTTGATGAAGTTTCTGTAATGAGTATGTATTTACCTTCTGGAACAAATAGTGATCGATTAGATTTCAAGTTCAAGTACATGGATCAAATTCAAGAATATGTTACGACTCTTAAAAAAGAGATTCCAAATTTAGTAGTATGTGGTGATTATAATATTTGCCACGAAGAAATAGATATTCATAACCCTAAAATGAAAGGCGTTTCTGGGTTTTTACCAGAAGAAAGAACTTGGATAGGTAATTTTATAGATAGTGGATTTATAGATAGCTTTCGTCATTTAAATAAAGAACCAGACCAATATAGTTGGTGGAGTTATAGAGCGAATGCTAGAGCTAATAATAAAGGATGGAGATTAGACTATTGTATGGTTTCAGAACCATTAAAAGAGAAGATATCTAGAGCTTATATTTTATCTGAAGCAAAACATTCTGACCATTGTCCTGTAGTTGTAGAGTTTGAATTTTAGTGGTGTTTAATATATATGAAAAAGTTTTTTATAATTATTATTTTTAGTGTAAGTAATTTACTTGCTCAAGGTGAGCCATTAGATTCTATTAAAGAAGCAAAATTAGTAAAAGAGTTATCAAATATTATTGATACAATTCCGAAGGAAAAAGAGAAACGGCCAATCAAATTATATTCAGATGATGACCTGAAAATAATGGATAGTCTTTTGGTAGAAGCAAAGTTTAACTCACCATTATTTGATACAATTCCGTATGTAATTAATGACAGGGATATTATTGGAAATGTTACTCAAATAGTAACACCAGAACTTTTAAAAGAAAGATTAGCAGAAATAAATGCGTCTACTCCTTTTAATTTAGAATTTAATCCTGCTTTAGAAAAAGTAGTGAATAATTATCTAAAATATAGAAAGAAATATTACCCTGCCCTTATGGCACGTGCTAAGTATTATTTCCCGCTTTTTGAAAGGTATTTAGATCAGTTTGAAATTCCTTTGGAGATGAAATATTTAGCAATTGTTGAATCGTCATTACATCCAAAAGCTAAATCGAGAGTAGGAGCAACTGGTTTGTGGCAATTTATGTATGGCACAGGAAAGCAATTTAAATTAGCGGTTAATTCATATATAGATGAGCGTCAAGATCCAATAAAAGCAACGATAGCTGCTTGTAAATATTTAAATTATTTATATGATTTTTTTAATGATTGGGATTTAGCTTTGGCGGCTTATAATTCTGGTCCAGGAAATGTTTTAAAAGCAATTAAACGATCTGGTGGATATAGGAATTATTGGAATATTCGACCATTTTTACCTAGAGAAACAGCAAGTTACGTTCCCGCTTTTTATGCAACTATGTATATTTTTAAATATGCTCAAGAGTTAGGCATTTTTCCAGAAGCGCCAAAAGTTTTTAATTTTCAAACGGATACAATACAAATAAAAAGAACGATTTCTTTTAATAATATAGTTGAAAAAACAGGGGTAGATAATGAGATTTTATCTTTTTTAAATCCTCAATATAAACTTGATATTATTCCTTATGTAAAAAAGAAAAAGTTTGTGGTTCGGTTGCCAAGAAATAAAATCATTGATTTTTTAGATAAGGAACGAGAAATTTATGCATTAGCACAAGCAGAAGATTCGTTAAGAGAAAAACCTTTGCCTAAGTATTTTGAAATGGATAAAAGAATACGATATAAGGTGAGGTCGGGAGATTTTTTAGGTAAAATAGCATCAAAGTTTGGTGTTAAGGTAAGAGATATAAAGCGATGGAATAATATGAGAAGCACAAAGCTTAAAATAGGTCAACGTTTATATATTTATCCACGTAGAATGTAAATAATATTTTTTGATATTTATTTCGTTTGTTAACTTTAACAAGAGATTTACACCTTTTTGATTTTATTCACATTTTAAATAATTACGGGCGAAATAATTTTTTGTAAACCGTATAAAAAAACAGAAAAATTAAATATTTTTAAAATAGTATTTAATTGGAATACTTTTTGATTCTGACTTTTAAACTTAAGATAAAACTACCATGAAACGACTAATAGGAATTTTAATAATCATCATACAATTTGTTGGTTGCAAGACGTCCAATGAAAGTGATTTTGTATTGCCAAGATCTTCAGGAAACACAAATAGAATATTGGTAGTAATGAAAGGATTGCAGTGGTTAGAAAAACCGGGTGATGAAATTAGAAGAGTTTTTGGTGAGCACCAAGTAGGTCTTCCTCAGCCAGAAACATTACTTTCTGTTGGACAAATTGATCCTTCAGGTTTTAAAGGATCAATACGAAGAAATAAGGCTGTGTTAATGTTTCAAAAAGCAGATGTAGAAGATATTTCTATCATAAGAAATAAATATTCTAAACCGCAGATAATTGTGGTAGCAACTGCTAAAGATGAAGAAGGAATGATTAATTTAATTCGAACGAGAGGGAAGGAAATGATACAGATTTTCAAAGAAGAAGATATTAAGTTTATTCAGAATATTTTTAGAAAAGAGAAGATGGATGAAACGAAGCTAAAAACGATTCAAACATTAGGTGTAAGTATAGAGATACCTAATCGTTACCGATTAGTTGATGATACGGGTGATTTTCTTTGGCTTCGTCAACATTTAAAAAGTGGTATTGCTAGAGGTGATGGAAATAATAATGTCTTAATTTATTCTGTTCCATTAAATGATGAAACGAAAGTGATGGATAATATTACTACAGTTAGAGATAGTATTGGTAAAAAATATTTGCCAGGTAGTAAAGAAGGAATGCACATGATTACTGAAGAAGCGTATACTCCTTTTACTTATGAGTTAAAGGTAGACGATAAGAAAACCTATGAAACTCGTGGTAAATGGGAAGTGAAAAATGATTTTATGGCAGGTCCGTTTTTAAACTATACAATAGTTGATAAGAAAAATAATCGTCTTATTGTCTTTGAAGGTTTTACTTATGCTCCTTCGGTTAATAAAAGAGATTTTTTATTCGAG
>CALISK010000037.1 GCA_938041625.1 uncultured Tenacibaculum sp.
TAACACATAATAAAATTGTAAAGTTTCCAGAAGAGGCGAGTTTGTATTGGGGGAATTATAAAAATGTAAAACCAGTGGCTTATTTAAGAGCTACAATGTCTATTCCATTTGTTTTTAAAGTTTTTACACCTGATTTAAGCCATTACCATGATAAAAAAAAAGAAGAAAACAGAATAAAATTAAAAGCAAGGTTTGTTGATGGAGGAATGCTTTCTAATTTTCCCATAAGAGAATTTCATGCAATAGAAGAGTTGGTTCCTAAATATCCAACCTTTGGAGTGCTATTGACTGAAAGAAAGAAGGTGAAAAAAGCAGAAAGAAAAACTTCAGTTTATAAATTAAAAAAAATTAGCTTATTAAAATTTATTACCTCAGTAATTGCTACGTTTAGAAATTTTTATGATAATGATTTTATGCATAAAAATGATGAAATAAAAATGAGAACAGTTACAGTAAACACCAAAGGGTATAATTGGTTGAATTTTTGGATTTCGGAACAAGAAAAAATCAATTTATTTAAAGAGGGAGCAAAGGCTGCAATAGAACAATTAGAGAAATTTAATTGGGAAGAATATAAAAGAATGAGAAAAAATGAATGCTAGAAAAATGAACAATGAATTGCGATTAGATACTTATAGTAGGTATTGGTTTTATACTTTGATGATTACTTTTATGTTAACTTCTTTTTTTTACTTTATAGATAGTATAGAAGTTGAAAATATATTAAAAATACAGTTTTCAAATAATTATGATAATCTTATATCTAATATAAAATCAACAGTTGTTTTAAGAAGTAACATATATTACGATTTTTGTTTTATTACTTCCTATACATTGTTGTTTTGGATGGCTATCAAAGTGTTTGATTTAACGCTATTATTAAATATTAATAAAAAATTATACTTTTTAATATTAGTTCCTGGTTTTTTCGATTTGTTTGAAAATACTTACCTTTTAATGGTAATTGAAAATGTATTAGAGAATAATATACTATTTAGTTTTTTCTGGCTTTTTGTTAGAGCAAAATGGTTGTTTTTAATTCCTTATATACTTATAAATCTTGTTATCCTTTTCTACTATATTGTATTAATATTTAATAGAATTATCAATAAGTACTATTTAAATAAAGTAATTTCTAAAAAATGAGGTTTTATCTTACAGAATTAAAAATCTCAATAAATAAAAAAGTAATTAGAACATAATAAAGAGTATGGGTTTTAATTGTTTTTGTATCTAATTGTTATATGCATTACTTATTTTTGCGTAATGTTTTTACGTACAAAGCGCACTTTTTTAATTGATAATTTAAGTAGTTTTAAAGAACGATTGTTTGCTTGGGGGCAACAGTATGAAACTATAGTATGGTTAGATAGTAATAATCATAATCAATCGTATTCAAGTTTTGATGGAGTTTTGGCTGTTGAAGAGTTTACCTCTATAAAAACAGACTCTTTAAATGCTTTTGAAAAACTTAAAGAATATCAAACATATACAAGAGATTATATTTTTGGATACCTATCTTATGATGTTAAGAATGATGTAGAAAAATTAAGTTCAAATAATTATGATAACTTACATTTTTCAGATGTTTATTTTTTTCAACCACAAAAATTAATTTTTATAAAAGATGGAACAGTAGAGTTTCAATATTTAAGAATGATAGATGATGAAATAGAAGATGATTTTGAAGATATCTTAGGGTATAATACTCAATCAACCTCTTCTTTAGAAACATCAGAAATGAAAATTCGATTACGTATTCATAAAGATGCTTATTTTAGTAAGGTAAATAAAGTTATAGAGCATATTCATAGAGGAGATATTTATGAAGCTAATTTTTGTCAAGAATTTTATATTGAAAACGCAACTATAAACCCATACGAAACCTATAAACATTTAAATAGAATTTCACAGCCACCGTTTGCAACTTTCTTTAAGAATGATGATTTATATTTGTTATCTGCTACACCAGAGAGGTATATAAAAAAGCAAGGAAGTAAAATAATTTCGCAACCGATAAAAGGAACCGCAAAACGTTTTATAGATAAGATAGAAGATGATAAAATTGCTTTCGATTTAGCTAGAGATGAAAAAGAAAGAGCAGAGAATATCATGATCGTAGATTTAGTTCGAAATGATTTGTCGAAAACAGCAAAAAAAGGAACTGTAAAAGTAGAAGAGTTGTGTAAGGTATATTCATTTAAGCAAGTTCACCAATTAATATCTACAATAGTTTCAGAAATAGATGAAGATACCCATCCAGTAGATGTAATTAAAAATACATTTCCAATGGGAAGTATGACAGGAGCACCTAAAGTTTCTGCTATGCAAATAATAGAAGAATTAGAAGAAACTAAAAGAGGATTGTATTCAGGAACTGTTGGTTATTTTACACCTGAAGAAGATTTTGATTTTAATGTGGTAATTCGAAGTATTTTATACAATGAAACCACTAAATATGTATCTTATTCTGTAGGAGGAGCAATTACAGCAAAATCAATTCCTGAAAAAGAATATGAAGAATGCTTATTAAAAGCGAAAGCAATGAAGTATGTTTTAACAAATACTTAAATTGATTTTTAATAATATAAAACTAACCTATGCTAAATCAAACGTTTAAATTTAATTATTGTAAAACGGACTTTCACGGAGAATATTGGACTGCTGAAAAAGGAAAAGCAGTAGTTGTTATTGTTCATGGTTTAGGAGAACATTTAGGACGTTTTCATTATCCAGTAGCTAAATTATTAGAAAATAATTTTAACGTAGTTGCTTTTGATCATTTCGGACATGGTAAAACCACAGGAAAAAGAGGTCATAATCCAGGATATGAAAATGTTTTAAAAAGTATAGATATAGTTGTTGAAAAAGCAGCAAAGTTATTTGAAGGAAAACCTGTCTTTTTATATGGGCATTCTATGGGAGGAAATGCAATAATTAACTATATTTTAAAAGATTCAAAGAAATTAAAAGGAGGAATTGTAACAAGTCCATTTTTAAGATTGGCATTTCAACCTCCAAAATGGAAATTGTTTTTCGGAAATATTATTAAGAAAATAGCACCTTCTATCACTTTAGGGAATGAAGTTAATTCAGCTTATATTTCAAGAGATGAAGAAGAGGTAAAGAAATACGTTAATGATCCTTTAGTACATAATAAAGTAAGTCCAAATTTTTCTTTAGTTTTTATGGATAAAGGAGAATTGGCAATTTCTAAAGCAAGTACATTAAAAACACCAATGTTATTGTTACATGGTACAGGAGATAAAATTATAGATTATAAAGGAACTAAAGAATTTAGTGATAATTCTAAAATGGCTACACTAAAATTATATGAAGAAGGATATCATGAGTTGCATAACGATGTATGTAAAAAAGAAATGATGGAGGATGTTATAAATTGGTTATTACTACAGTTATAAAAAATGCTTGAAAAATTAAAAATATTACTACAAAAAGACTTCTCTTTTATAGAAAATAAAAAAGTGTTGTTAACGATTTCTGGAGGAGTAGATAGTGTTGTATTAGTGCATTTATTTCATCAATTAAATTATGAAGTTTTTTTAGGACATTGTAATTTTCAATTAAGAGGAGAGGAAAGTGATTTAGATGAAGAATTTGTAAGAAAATTAGGGGAAGATTTAAATATAAAAACGTTTGTTGTTAAGTTTGATACTAGTAAATATGCCCAAGATAAAAAGGAGTCTACTCAAATAGCAGCAAGGAATTTAAGATATGATTGGTTTGAGAAAATCACAATAGAAAATAACATTGATTACATAGCGACAGCACATCATTTAGACGATAATTTAGAAACTTTTTTAATAAATTTTTCTAGAGGAATGGGACTAGATGGGCTAACAGGAATCCCTAAGAAAAATAGAAATATTATTAGACCATTATTGTCATTTTCTAGAAAACAAATTTTAGAATATGCAACACAAAATGGCATTGATTGGAGAGAAGACGAATCGAATAAAGAAACAAAATACAAGAGAAATAAAATTCGTCATAAAATAGTTCCTGTTTTAAAAGAAATCAACCCTAGTATTTTAGAAGGTTTTGCAAAAATGACTTCTTATCTAGAACAGAGTAAAGAGGTAATTAATGATAAAATTGAAGAAATAACGCCAAAAATTATTACAGATGAAGGAAAATTAAAAAAAATTAAGATAAATGAATTGTTAAAATTATCAAACACAAGAGCTTACCTTTATTTCCTCTTAAAGCAATATAATTTTACTGAATGGGAGAATGTTTATGATCTTTTAACGTCACAAACAGGAAAAACAATTCACTCAAAAACACATTCTTTACTTAAAAATAGAGATTTTTTAATATTAAGAGAGTTAACAGCTGAACCCCTAGAAAACATAAGGTATGAGGTAGGTTTAGGTACAGCGAAATTGAATGAAGAAATAAGTATTTGTATAGAAAAAACAGATAAAAATCGAGTACAATTTAAAAAATGTATATTAGTTAACAAAAATTTAGTAACTTTCCCGATGGTAATGAGAAAGTGGGAAGAAGGAGATTTCTTCTATCCAACAGGTATGTTAGGTAGAAAAAAAATTAGTAAATTTTTCAAAGACGAAAAGCTATCTAAATTTGAAAAGCAAGAAACTTGGTTACTTTGTAATAACAATAACGAAGTAATATGGGTAGTTGGTATGCGACAAGACAGAAGATTTTCAATTACCCCAAAAATAAATAGAGACAGTATTTTAAAAATAAGTATATAAAAATAACCCCAATGACAATGAAAAGAGTTTTTACCTTACTTTTATTAATTCTAGGTTTTACCCTAACAGGTTATGCACAAGACGATGCCCCTGTAGAAGTAGAAACCTCGGTAAAGAAAATCTCAGATACAGAGTATGATCTAATATTTAATGTTTTCATAGATGATGACTGGCATTTGTATTCTCAATACAACCCACAAGATGCATCTTTACCAATGACAATAAAACCTTCTGAAGGTGAAACTGGTTTCACTGTAGTAGGTAAAGCAAAAGAGAGTGAAACAACTACCGAGTTTAGCGAAATTTGGGGAGTTGAAGAAATTTTCTTTGTTGAAGAAGCAACAATAGTACAACGTATTAAAGTAGACGATCCTAACTTAAGACAAGTTTCTTTAAATATTGATGCTCAGGTTTGTAAAGAGTTTTGTTTGCCTTATGATGATGATTTTACATTTCCTTTAGATGGAGGAGAGGTAGTGAAAACCGTTGCAACTGTTGGTAAAGAAGATATAGCATTAACTAATTCTTTAAAGTTAAATTTAAAGAATTCAGAGCTTTTAGAAGCTGATATTAGTAAGAAAGAACAAGAGGAAAAAGGAAATTTATTAAATATTTTTCTTTTAGGGTTTGCAGGAGGATTAATTGCATTCTTAACTCCTTGTGTATTTCCTTTAATACCTTTAACGGTATCTTTCTTTACAAAACAATCGGATAAAAAATCTAAAGGAATTACAAATTCAATTATTTATGGTCTTTTTATTGCTGCAATTTATGTAGCTTTAAGTTTACCTTTCCACTTTATGGATAATTTAGATCCTGAAATCTTAAATACAATATCTACTAACATGTGGTTGAATATATTCTTCTTCATTGTTTTAGTTTTCTTTGCAGGATCTTTCTTTGGTTTCTATACAATAACATTACCAAGTTCTTGGAGTAATAAAGCAGATAACGCTTCAGGTATTGGAGGTATCTTAGGGATATTTTTCATGGCTATTACACTAGCAATAGTTTCTTTCTCATGTACAGGTCCAATTTTAGGATCATTATTAGCAGGTTCTTTAACTTCTGATGGAGGTCCAATGCAATTAACAGCAGGTATGGGAGGATTCGGAGTTGCTTTAGCATTGCCTTTTGCATTTTTTGCATTATTCCCTAATTTATTAAAAGCATTACCTAAATCAGGTTTCTGGTTAAAAGCAATAACAGTAATGTTAGGATTTATAGAATTAGCATTGGCATTTAAATTCTTATCTAATGCAGATTTAGTTGGTCAATGGAATGTTCTTAAAAGAGAAATTTTTATAGGTATTTGGATATTAATTACTGTTTTAGCGGCATTATTCTTATTCGGAGTAATTAAGTTTCCAGGAGGAGCGAAAGTAAAACGTGTTTCTGGATTAAGAATTGTTTTAGGATTAGCAGTATTAGGATTTGCAGTTTATTTAGGTCCTGGAGTTTTACAGAAGCCTACTTGGAATCAAAACTTATTAAGTGGATTTGCACCACCACAATTTTATAGTGTGTATAAAGCAGATAGTGATAACTGTCCATTAGCTTTAGATTGTTTTAAGAACTTTGATGAAGGTATGGCGTATGCTAAAGAAGTTAATAAACCTGTGTTATTAGACTTTACAGGATGGGCATGTGTAAACTGTAGAAAAATGGAAGAAAATGTTTGGAGTGATCCAAATATCTACTCTACCTTAAAAAAGGATTATGTATTAATCTCTTTATATGTTGATGATAACGAAAATACGTTACCACCAGAAGAGCAATTTGATTTTGTAAAGCCAAGTGGTAAAATTAAGAAGATTAGAACTTACGGTGAAAAATGGTCAACATTACAGACTGTAAACTTTAAGAATGCTTCTCAACCTTTCTATGTATTAATGACATCAGATTTAGAAGTATTAAACAAGCCACAACAGTACACAGATAAATTATCTTACCATAGTTGGTTAAAAGATGGATTAAAGAACTTTAAGAAGTAATTAAATTCTATATTATAAAAAAAAAGACCGCAATTTTGCGGTCTTTTTTTATGAGTTTAAATTACTGAAAATTTGATAAAAGAAAGCAATTTTAAAGCTTTGATAAAATATCGTTTCTGTTGAAATTATGTCAAATCGAAAACAGTTGAGATTAATTTATATTTTTTTATTTCTGTTATACGTATAATGATAATGTACTTTCAGATTAGTGTAGAATTATTTTTTTTTTATTCCAAAACTATCTCCAAAAACCAAATCATCATTTTTATTCCAAGAATAAGGAAAATAATACTTAGGAATATCGTTTGATTTTTGATGGTATATATCAATTAAAATAGCGTCAGATTTATTGTCTGAATCATCAATTTTAACTTTAACAGAATAAGCTAAGCCATAAGCTCTGATTTTTCCACTATGTAATTCCTTTTCAAATTGATTAGTTAGCTTATTGATTACTTTTGACTTTTAGGGAAATCGGTTTCACTATCTTTGTAACCAACAGGAATTAATTCTCCATTAGTATTAATTTTCGCACCAAAAGGATAATACTCTTTTCCATCATTCAACATTATTTCTGCAAATTGATGAGAGTAATTAATAATATTTTGAATATCTTTTTTAATTTCCATTTACTATTTTTAATAGTTGAGAACTATTTAATTTAACATGAGTTCGATTTAAGAAAAAAGTGTCAGTTCGAGTGAAATTCTGAAAGAATTTAATATCGAGAACAACGTTTTTCTTTTTTAAATAATCTTTCTCGATACAGTTCTCTATCGAAAATCACTCGAAATGACAATTTAAAAAGTTAAACCCCTTATATCGAATTCACATTAATTTAGTTTTTCAAGTTTATGAAGTAATTCTTTAGCTTCTATATCTTTGAAGTTTTTATCATCATTTAATAAAATTTGTAATTCCGTTTTTGTTGAATTCAAATTATTCGATTTAAGGTATGACAAAGCTAAGTACCAATGGGCTTTAAAAGTATCTAAAGAATCTCTTTTAAGTAAGTCTTTGAAAATACGTATCGCTTTCTCCTTTTTATTTAACTCTAAATTTAAAATACCTTCATACATAAGTATTTGAGAATCTTGAGATGCTGTTTGTTTAAGTTGCTCTAAAAGAAGTAACGATTCTTTATATTTCTTTTGTTTAAAGAGAGCTTCTACACTTGTAAAATTATTATTATCACCTCTTAATGTTAATGAAGGAAGTTCTTTCCAATCATTTTTATATTCAGCATATAAATCGGTATTTGTTTCTTTTGCTTTTAATAAGAAAAAACCAATAATAAAAATAGCAGCAATAGAGCCTACCATTAAAAATAATTTTCGAACCCTTGATGATCTAGGCTTTTCAGAGAAATAAAGATTTGCTTCTTCTGCAATTACATTTTTAATATTTTCGCCTTTTTCACTTCTCAAAAAAGTTAAAGATGTATCTATTTTAGGATGTTTAGTAGAAAGGTTTTCAATATTCCAATCATCATCATTGTAAATAAGCTGCATTTCTTTATAAATTTCAATAGCTTCTTTTAATTCTTCATTGGAATTTATTTCTTTTATAAACAACGCTCTTTCTTCTTTATTCATTTCGTTGTTAAGAAATCGTTCTATATTGGTGTCCATTTATTTGTCTTTTAGAGGGAATCAAGTTAAAAATGTTTTAAATCTACATAACGTCTATCTGATTGAATGAGATCTTTTAATTTAGACTTACATTTAAAAATTCGTTGCTTTACTGTATTTTCAGAAGCATAATTCTTTAATGAAGCGATCTCTTTATAAGATGTTTTTTTGAAAAAAAGTTGTAATAATTCCCTACAATTTTCAGAAATTTCTTGCAACTTTTCTTTAAAAAGTTCCCATTTCTCTTGCTCAAAGGAACTCATTGCTACATCTACATCATCACTTACTAGATGCATCGAAGTGTCATTGGTTACCTTTAATTTTTGTTTTTTTGCTTCCCGTATCCATAAATTTTTACAAATCACTATAAAATAACCATCAAAACTAGAAGTAATACTAAAATTAGTATCTTGCGCTCTAGTAGATAATTGAATTAATGCTTTCTGCATAATGTCTTTAGCATCTGCTTCACTACCATCTCTTTGTAAAATATGTTTTTTTACTTTAGGGTATAGCTTTGCATAAATTTTTCCAATACCTATATTATCACCTATTCGTATGCTTTCTAAAAAGTATTCACTATCCATTTTAATTCTTTATAGAGTAATTGTTTTAACAGTTAAATTAATCTCTTTTTAATAGCTTGTAAAGGAGAAAAACACCAATAAAAATATAGTGATTTTCATAATTTTTTTGAAAAATAAAAAAAAGAATAAAGATACGGGTAACCTTTTTATAAATTCGTGCTCCTTAGGTTGAATAAAACAAAAGAAACTTAAAATTAAGAAGATGAAAAAAGGTGTGTTATTTTTAATCATATGTGTAATCACAATGTTTTGGGCTTGTACTCAAGAAGAAATTATAGAGAATGAAGAAATTTTAGAAAGTAAAAAAACGAAAACAGAGAAGGTTTTTGGTAAAACAACAAAACCCCATCCATTGGCTCCAGATATTGTAAAAGATCAAATTGTAATACAGTATAAAAAGAAAACAATTGAAGAAGGAGAAAAAGAAGAGATTAAATCTTCTTTAGAAAACAAATTTTCTTTTAAAGTAAAAGAAACAAAAAAATGTAAATGTGATGATTCTAGTATTGAATTATGGGTTTTAGATTTAGTGAATTCAAATTTTGGTGATATTGAAGATTTAGTAGATGAATTATCAACAGATAAGGACGCTGTAGCAAAACTGAATGCAGATTATCAGTTTTCTCTTTTTGTTAAAGAGGAGAAGAAAAATTTAATGGATGGCTACTTAAACTCAATAGAGGAAATGGTGCATCCTAATAATTCTGAAAACAGAGTAAATATAGCTGTTATTGATACGGGTATTGATTATGATTATTTTGATACTCCTTTTTTGTATAATAATTCAGAAGATATCTCGAATTGCTTGGGTGATGAAATTTCTGGGTGGGATTTTGTAAACAATGATAATGATCCTAGAGACGATCGTGGACATGGAACTTTTGTGTCAGTAATTATTAGAGATATTTTAACACAAGAAAATATACCCTATCAAATATTACCAGTAAAAGCGTTTGATAGTAATGGAAGAGGAACTTATTTTGATATACTTTGTAGCTTGCAATTTATAGCTTCAAAGCAAAAACCTTTTTTAGTAAACTGTAGTTTTGGCTTTTATAATTTAAAAAACCAAGTAATATTTGAAAATATAGTAGAAAGTAATTCTGAAAATTTATTATTGATGGCTTCTGCTGGGAATGATAATCAAGATACAGATTCTTTGGGAAATGAGCATTTTCCTTCAGGTTATGAATCAGATAATTTATTAGCAGTTGGAGGATATATAGGAGATTTTTTTGGAGCACCTTATGTAGGAATGCAAAATGTAGGTGGATTTGACTTAGCTCCTGGATCTAATTATGGGAATGCAAGTATTGATGTAGTAGCTTCTTTTGAATATGAATTTAATTTAAAGAAAAAGAAAAGTAAAAATGGAATAAAGTTTTTAGAGGAGGGAACTTCTTTTTCTTGTCCAATAATTACAGCAAGAGCTGCTGCTGTTTATTTTAAAAACAATTTACCACCTAGGGACTTGAAAAACAAAGTGATAAGTACAGGTTATAAGGATTTTAGTTTAAGAAATAAAATAAAGAATAGTAGAATTATAATCGAAGGGTATTATAATACAGGACCTGTTGGCCCAGGTCCTAGTAATCTTGGTTCAGGACCAATGTAGATATTGTTCGTTCAATATTTTAAACTTAGGATTAGGAAAAAGCTTCTTTTTCTTGCTAGTAACTCTGAATTTTATATTTTTAAAATATGAAATTCAGAGTTTTTATATTTACAATAACTATTTTCTTATTAATCCCTTTTTTAGGACACAGTCAACAGTATTTAGATAGTTTAAAAAGTATTCTTCGTTCAAAACTTTCAAATCATGTAAAAGAAGAGGAGGCAAAAAAGTTTATAGTTAATAATGAGATTAAGATTATTCCAAATGAATTAGGAAACTGTTATCAAGAGTATGGAAAATGGTTTTTTTTAATTGATATGAGAAATGAAGCATATTTAAAGAAAGCTATTTTATATACAGAAAAAGCTATGATTTTAAAAAAAGAGAACAATGTAGATTCAAAATCCTTAAAAGGAACTTTATATAACCTTGCCTATTTTTATTCTAAACAGAATAATTATTTTAAAGCAATTGAATGTTATCAACAAATTAAAGAATTTTCAGAAATAGATTCAAATACTTTAAATGCTTTAGGAGAACTTTCAAAAATTTATAGAAAAACAGGGGATTATTATAAAGCGCTAACTAATTTAAATAACTTAATAAGCCTTTCCTCTAAAGACTCAAAGTTGAGAGAGGTTACAGTTCAGGCATATAATTACAGAGCTATTGTTTATTCTTATATGGGGCGTAAACGTTTTTCAGAAAAAATTAAAAGTGATGTTCAAAAAGCAGATTCTATACTAATTATTTTAAAAGATGAGAAAAAAAAATATGATTATAGATTTTATCAATTGGAAGGAAATCGATTACTAGAAAATCAAGCTTATAAAAAAGCTATAATATATTTTGAGAAAGTACTAAAAGGAATTCCTAAAACAGA
>CALISK010000038.1 GCA_938041625.1 uncultured Tenacibaculum sp.
AGAACTAACAGAAAAAGTAGAAGATCATTTAAGAAAGAGTAGAGAATGGGAAGTGGTTTCTCCTGCAACATTAGCGGTTATTAATTTTAGATATAACCCGATTGGTATAAAGCTTACAGAAGAAAAAATTGACGCCATTAACCAATACATTTCTAAAAAGGTGATGGAATCTAAAGAGGCAGTTTTAGTAACTACTATTTTAAATAAGCAAGTGGTTTTAAGAATGTGTTTAATAAACCCTAAAACATCTATGGATGATATTTTAGAAACATTAACTCAGAGTGAAACATATGGTAAAGAGATCATTGAAAGTATTTAATCGTAAGACGATAACCAAGAATTCAATTCTCAGAGGCTTGCCTCGAAATGGAGGTGAAATTCTTATAAACACCTCGTATCCATTTGGTAGACAGTTTGTTATAAAAAACATCTTTTATGAGAAAAAGTAAAATAATAAGGGTTTTATTTATCTTGATAGGAGCTTTGATTTTGTTTTATAGAGAAGCTGGTTTTTATGGTTTTGGAGGTTATGTTGACCAATCTTGAGAAAATATAATTGTTAGTTCAGTGATGATAGTTATTGGGTTTTTATTTATAAAAAAAAGAACTATTAATTGAAAACAGTTAAATAAAAACTTTTTATAAAGTGAATTTAGATAGAAATAAAAGAGATAAAAAAAAGGACTCAGTTAACTGAGTCCTTTTTTTTTATAAAATATTAAAATCTTCTTATCTTAAGATTGTTTGCTTTCTATCTGGACCTACAGAAACTATTTTAATAGGAATTCTAGTTTCTTTTTCAATAAAATGAACATAATCTAAAAGATTTTTAGGTAATTCTTCTTTTGTCGTCATTTTAGTTAAATCTTCAGACCATCCTTTATATTCAGAGTATACAGGTGTTAAATTTTCTGGTTCAATATTATAAGGCAAATGTGTTATTTCTTCTCCTTTATATTGGTAAGAAGTACATACTTTAATAGTTTCGAAACCAGATAAAACATCTCCTTTCATCATCATTAATTGCGTAACTCCGTTTACTTGACAAGCATATTTTAGGGCAACTAAATCTAACCAACCACAACGACGTGGGCGACCAGTTACTGCACCAAATTCATGTCCGATTTTAGCCATTTCAGCACCAACTTCATCGAATAATTCAGTTGGAAATGGACCAGAACCTACACGAGTAGTATAGGCTTTAAAAATACCAAATACTTCTTTAATTTTATTAGGAGCAACTCCTAAACCAGTACAAGCACCAGCAGCTGTAGTATTACTAGAAGTAACAAAAGGATAGGTACCAAAGTCAATATCTAATAAAGAACCTTGTGCTCCTTCTGCTAAGATAGTTTTGCCTTCTTGTTGTGCTTTGTATAAGTACTCTTCAGAATCTATAAATTGTAATGTTTTTAAAGTTTCTACAGCCTCAAAAAATTCAGTTTCTAATTCTTGTAAATCATATTGAATATCTACATTGTGAAATTCAATCATTGCCTCATGCTTATCAGCTAAAGAGCGATATTTTTCTTTCCAATCGTTTAATTCTAAATCACCAATACGAATTCCATTTCTACCAGTCTTGTCCATATAAGTAGGACCAATTCCCTTAAGAGTAGAACCAATTTTAGCTTTTCCTTTAGATGCTTCAGAAGCTGCGTCCAATAAGCGATGTGTTGGTAAAATTACATGTGCTTTTCTAGAAATGATTAGCTTTTTTTTGTAATCAATATTAAACTGATCTAGTCCTTCTAATTCTTTTACAAAAACTACTGGGTCGATAACGACACCATTACCAATTACATTTATTGATTTATCATGAAAAATTCCTGAAGGAATTGTTCTTAGTACATGCTTTATACCATCAAATTCAAGAGTATGACCTGCATTTGGACCTCCTTGAAAACGAGCAATTATGTCATAGTTTTTAGTTAAAACATCAACAATTTTTCCTTTTCCTTCGTCTCCCCATTGTAAACCAAGTAATAAATCTACTGCCATTATTTAGTGTGTTGTTATTGTGTTGTTAAGTTTATTTTTTGCTCTTTTTTGTTCCATAAAAATAAAGAGAGTGATTATGAATATCGATATCAAATACTTCTTCAATAGTTTTTTTAATAACTTGAATACGTGGGTCGCAAAATTCTTTAACCTCACCAGTATCTGTTAAAATAACATGATCATGATTTTTATCGAAATAACTTTTTTCATAACGAGCCATAGATTGACCGTCAAATTGGTGTTTACGTACCAAACCACAGTCTAAAAGTAAGTCCATAGTATTGTATAATGTAGCTCTACTAACACGATAGTTCTTATTTTTCATCTTTATATATAAAGATTCTATATCGAAATGTTCGTCAGCTTCATATATTTCTTGTAAAATAGCATAACGCTCGGGTGTTTTACGATGCTTATTTTCTTCTAAGAAAGATGTGAAAACCTTTTTTACTATTTCTTGATTTTCAGCTGAACTGCTCATATTTATAAATTTTTACCAAAAAACAAATTTACGTTAATTTATCAATAAAAAAAGAGCAGGAATGAAGAATATATTTATAAACTATTAACACGCTGAACCTTTTGTACACCGTCAACTTTTTTAATACTGTTAATAAGTTTTGTAACTTGATTTCTATTTTTTACGGTTAAAGAGATTTTACCTTCAAAGATTCCTGCGTTTCCAGAAATATTAATTGTATTTATAAAAACATCCATATTACTAGATATAATTCGTGTAATATTACTTACAATTCCTTTATTATCTACACCACTAATTTTTAAGATTGCAGAAAATTCTTGTTTAGTAGAATCTATCCATTTAGATTTTATAATTCGGTACGCAAAATTAGATTGTAAAGAAATAGCATTAGGGCAATTGTTTTTATGAACCTTTATACCATCATTAATGGTAACAAAACCAAAAACAGCGTCTCCAGGTATTGGTTTACAGCATACCGATAAAGAGTATTCTAATTTTTCTTCTTCTTGTCCAAAAACTAAAGCATCATATTTGTTAGTAACTTCTTCATCATCAGTTATACTTTTATGAGCATTTCTTTTAAATGTATTTTTAAAGAAACTTATAATAGGGCTGCTTCTTTGAGCTACAAATTCTTTAAGTTGTGCATTATCAATGGCTCCATTTCCTATTCGGTAAAATAAATCAAAACTAGTTTTTAAATTAAAAAAACTAGCTATCTCATGCGCTAATTTTTCGTCATAATTAATTTTTAAATGACGCATTTTTCTTATAAGTACAGCTTTCCCTTCTTCAGCTATTTTCTTTTCATCAGCTTTTAATGCTGATTTAATTTTTGTTCGAGCTCTAGCTGTCATAACAAAATCTAACCAACGTGCATTTGGTTTGTTTGTTGATGAAGTTAAAATATCAACTTGATCTCCACTTTTTAATTCATGACTTAAGGGTACTAGTTTTCCGTTTACTTTTGCTCCTCTACATTTTAATCCAACATCTGTGTGTATCGCAAAAGCAAAATCTAAAGCAGAACCACCCTTTGGTAAGGACTTTAAATCTCCTTTAGGTGTAAATACATATATCTCTTTAGCGTATAGATTTAGTTTAAAATCTTCAACAAAATCTACTGCATTTAAAGTATTGTTTTCTAAAGTTTCTTTTAATCTATTTAGCCAGCCTTCTAAGCCATTTTCACTAACATTTCCTTGTTTGTATTTAAAATGAGCGGCATATCCTTTTTCTGCAATTTCATCCATTCTTTCAGAACGAACTTGTACTTCAACCCATTTTGCTTCCGGACCAATAACAGTAACATGTAATGCTTCATATCCTGTAGATTTTGGCTGAGAAATCCAATCTCTTAATCTAGAAGGGTTTGGTTTGTAAAAATCGGTTACAATAGAATAAATTTTCCAAGCATCGAATTTTTCATCTTCAGAAGTTGGTGTGTAAATAATTCGTATTGCAAATTTATCATACACTTCGTCAAAAGAAACATTTTGTTTACGCATCTTTCTTCTTATAGAAAAGATAGATTTAAAACGACCTTTAATTTCGTATTTAAAGCCTTCGTTATCTAAGGCTTCTCTTATTTTAGAATTAAAAAGGTCTATGTATTTTTGTTGTTCTTCTTTACTTTGTTTAATTTTTAGAAGAATATCATTATATACTTCAGGTTCGGTATATTTTAAACCTAAATCTTCTAACTCAGTTTTTATATTGTATAAACCTAAACGATGGGCTAGGGGAGCGTAAATATAAAGAGTCTCTGAAGCTATTTTTACTTGTTTGTGAGGAGGCATAGCATCCATAGTTTGCATATTGTGCAATCTATCGGCTATCTTAATTAAAATTACACGGACATCATCATGTAAAGTAAGTAGCATTTTTCTGAAATTCTCTGCTTGAATAGAGTAATCTTGATCTTGTTTTAAACGAGATATTTTGGTTAGTCCACTTACAATACGAGCAACAGTCTCACCAAACAATTGCTCCATATCTTCTACTGTGTAATGAGTGTCTTCTACAACATCATGTAAAAGTGCAGCGGCTATAGAGGTGGCTCCTAAACCAATTTCGTAAGCAACTATTTTAGCTACAGCTATAGGATGAAATATATAAGGTTCTCCAGATTTTCTTCTTTGTTTAGAGTGTGCTTCTACCGCAACTTCAAAAGCTTTACGAATTAATTTTTTATCATTCTCTGATAGTGTTTGATAAGTACCTTTTAGCAAATCCTTGTATCGATTTGCTATTTCCTTATTCTCTTCTTCTATAGTTGCACTGTACTTCATTTATGAGGATTAAGTAAGGTTAAATAACTAGTGTTATTAAAGTGAAAGTACTATAAAGATTTGTATTGAACAAGTTTTTACTAATAAGACAAAAATTAATAGGTTAATGTATAATCATTTTAAATATAAGATTAGATTCAGTACTTAATTTTATGTTTAAATAGAGATACTAATTCTGTATTTGTATTTTATGATGAATAGTATTTTAAGTTTGTTTTTGTTGTAAATAAAAACAAGGAGCTTTTAGCTCCTTGTTCATTTTTATTATGTGATTTTTCTTATTTACATTTTATATCACTAAAAGTAGTTTTTTCAATAGCTTCTTTTTGTGTGTATTTTGCTTCTTGAAATAAGATGAATTGATCTATAGCATGACCTGTTGATCTTGCTGATACTTGCATTGTATAAGTACCAGGGGTATTAAATTCAACATAAATTTGATGAGAATCATGATCAGAGGTTGCAGCTTGCCATTTAAAATCTAAATCATTTCCGCTTCTGTATACTTTAAACCAACCATCTGCAGATGCTCCTCTAGGATTCGGAGTTTTACCAATGTCTTTAGGATAAATTTTACTTCCATCTTTTTCTCCATAAAAATCAGATGCATCTGGAAATTTTAACCAACTATCATTATGGTCAGATCCATTATTGCCTTCAGTGACTGCAGTATTCCATAAAAAACGGTATACTCCACTTGTTTTTACATCAAGTTTAAATTCAATTAAACCATTACCTGGTTTTCCTAATGATTGAGAACCTGTCCATACTCCATAACCTTTACCAGAAGCAGTGCTTTTTGTTTTTAATTTCCATTCAGAAGGGAAAACTGCGTTTTCAAATTCTACTTTTATAAAACCATCTTTTTCATTAAATATATAATTTTCAGGAGTGTTACAGGTTTCGTTAGTTGGGTTGCCACCACTGTTTCCATTGTCTCCTTTGTCTTCATCTTGTACGGTTTCTGAATCGGAGCAAGAAAAAGCTAATAAAGAGAAAGCTAATAAAGAAAATGTTTTTAGGGATTTTTGTAATTTCATTATAGTTATTAATTTATTGGTTTATTTATTCGTTGTCTTTTGGCTTCGAAAAGGACAATTGCTGCTGCAACAGACACATTCATAGAGTCAATAACTCCTTCCATAGGTATGTTTATGTTTTGAGTAGCTTGTGTTCTCCATTGTTCAGTTAAACCTGTTGCTTCAGTACCAACGACAATAGCACTAGGTTTAGTATAATTTTCTTCGTAATATTTATTAGAATTTTGAAGTGTAGTACTGTAGATATTAATGTTTTTCTCTTTTAAAAAAGAAATGACCTCTTCAGTTGTTCCTGTAGCAACCTTATTGGTAAATATGCATCCTACACTAGATCTAATAATGTTAGGGTTGTATAAATCTGTTTTAGGGTTTGCAATAATAACAGCATCTATTTTAGCAGCATCTGCCGTACGTAAAATGGCACCAATATTACCTGGTTTTTCCACTCCCTCCATAACCATAATTAAAGGGCTTTTAGAGGTGAATTTTAAATCACCTAAAGAAAAAGTTTTTGCTTTTACAACTGCGATAATACCTTCAGTTGAATTTCTGTAAGCTAATTTTTGATAAATATCATTACTAATCTCTATATAATTATTACTTTTTGTAAAATCAAGAAGTTGTTCTTCGTTGTTAGAGAAAATTTCAGGAGCTACTATATAAGTTTCTATATCATATCCACCTTCTATAGCTAAAGAGACTTCTCTTTTACCTTCTATTAAGAAAAGACCTTGTTTTTTACGAGCTCTAGATTTCTCTTGAAGCTTTAAAAGTTCTTTAATATATGGATTTTGGTAGCTAGTTATTTTCTTCATTGTTTTGCAAAAATACTTACTTTGTATTTATTAGAAAAAATAAAGATGATATTACAAATATTTAAATAATATCA
>CALISK010000039.1 GCA_938041625.1 uncultured Tenacibaculum sp.
ACTTACAGGAATTGTGAAAGATAGTTTAGGGAATAAGTTAGAGATGGCTAATTTAATAGCTATTAATAAACAAAATAAGAAGATAGATTCTTACGGATTTACTGATGCTTTTGGAAATTATAAGTTGAATTTAAAGAAAAACTCAAACTATACTGTTACAGTGAGTTATGTTGGAATGAAAACAGCGAATATTACTATTTCTACTAAAGAAAAAAAAATACAAAAAGAAATTGTTTTACAGTTAGACAATACATTAGATGAGGTAGAAATTATTTCTAAAATGCCTGTAACTGTTAAAGGAGATACTATTGTTTATAATGCTGATTCTTTTAAAAGTGGAACAGAGAAGAAGTTGGGAGATGTTTTAAATAAACTACCAGGAGTAGAAGTAAATGATGAAGGAGAGATTCAGGTAGAAGGGAAAACGGTAAAAAAGGTAATGGTTGAAGGTAAAGATTTCTTTGATGGTGATTCTAAATTAGCAACCCAAAATATTCCTGCAAATGCTATCGATAAAGTTCAGGTTTTAAAGAATCATAGTGAGGTGAGTCAGATGAGTAGTGTAACGGATAATGAAGATAATATTGTCATTAATATAAAGTTAAAAGAAGGGAAAAAGAATTTTTGGTTTGGAGAAATTTCTGCTGGTATAGGAATGGCTACAGAGGATTCACGTTATTTAATTCATCCAAAATTATTCTATTACAGCCCTAAGTATAGTTTAAATTTTATTACAGATTTTAACAATATAGGAGAAGTTCCTTTTACACGTCGTGATTACTTTAAATTTACAGGAGGTTTTAGAGGTGGAGGTGGAAGAGGAACAGGATTTAATGTAGCTTCTTCTGATATTGGATTCCTAACGTTAGGGAATAATAGAGCAAAAGAAATTGAAGCTAGGTTTGGAGCATTAAATTTTAGTTATTCTCCAAAAAAGAATTGGGATTTAAGCGGTTTTGCAATCTATTCGGGAAATGATATTGATATAGAAGAAATCACATTACGAAATTACATTAATCCGAATGAGTCAAATGATGCTTCTATAGATACAGAAACGACAGAAAGTGTAACAAGTCAAAAAAGTAACTTAGGGTTAATAAAATTAAGTTCTAGTTATAAACCAAATGTAAATAATCAGTTCGATTATGATGTGTTTGCAAAAATTTCAGATCAAGAAGAACAGCAATTATTAACATCGAATAGAACAACGATAAAAGATGTGTCTACAATTGTACCAATTAATCAATTAACAAAGCAAAACCCTTATTCAATTAATCAAAATTTAAATTATTATTATACTTTAAATGAACGAAATATTTTTGCTTTTGAAGGACAACATTTATGGCAAGACGAAGACCCTTTTTATAATGCTAAATTATCTCAACTATCATTCTCTAACCAATTAGGTTTAGATAATACTCAAGCCTTATTTGATACTTCTCAGGATAAAAGAATTAAAACAAATAAAGTAGATGCTAAGCTAGATTATTACTATGTAATAAATCCGAAAAATAATATAAATGTTACTTTAGGAACCACTATAAGTAATCAACAGTTTAATTCAGATGTTTTTCAATTTTTAGATAGCGGTACTCAAGTAAATATTAATAATCCAACTGCAATTAATGATGTTGATTATTCTTTTGATGATTATTATGTAGGATTACACTACAAATTTATTACAGGAATTTTCACATTTAATCAAGGATTTACAGCGCATCAATATTCAGCAGAGAACACACAATTAGGAAGTGTTTTTGATAATAGTTTCACAAAATTATTACCAGATGCTTCTATTAAGGTGTCTTTAAAAAAATCAGAAACATTAAGGTTGAATTATAGTCAGCAAGTTAGTTTTACAGATATAAACAGTGTTGCAGAAGGATTTGTTTTTAATAATTACAACCGTTTGTATAGTGGAAATAGGGAGTTAGAAAATTCACTATCTCACAACGTTAATTTGAGTTACTTCAGTTTTAATATGTTTAATTATACAAATGTATTTGCAAATATTAATTATAGCAAGCGAATAGATGCTATAAAAGGTTTAACGAGATTTGATGGTGTAGATCAAGTAGCTAGTTCTATTAATTCTGTTTTCCCTGATGAAACGATTTCTGCTAATGGAAACTTTCAAAAGAGTTATAGAAAATTTAAAGTAACTGTAGGAGGAACTGTAGGATATTCAATATCTAATAATCTTTTTTCACTTCAAAACGGATCTGTAGAAAATAGAGAATCTAATTCTCTTTCTCAATCTTATAGAACAAGATTCAGTTCTAATTTTAGAAATACTCCAAATTTTGATATAGGTTATAATCTTAGTATTAATAAATATGATCAAGGAGGAATTGTAAATACATTTACAACTCACAGCCCTTTTGTAAAGTTTGATACGTTTATTACTGATGAACTAGTGTTTAATACAAAGTATACTTATAATAATTATAGAAATCAGTTGAGAGTATTAAACGATTATAGTTTTTGGGATGCTGACTTAACATATCAGAAAGAAAAAAGTAGTTGGGAATATAAAATAAAAGCAACGAATATCTTAAATACAGAAGTATTAAATCAAGATAATACGAATACAATTTTTAGTAGCACTTCTGCTTATATAATACAACCAAGATATGTGACTTTTAGCATGAAATATAATTTATAGTTTGAATTTAATTAGTAACAAAAAGGGTGAGTTATTTAATAACTCACCCTTTTTAAATATAAATTGTTAACTTCTTATTTTATAATAATCTTCTTGGTAGATTGTTTGTTCCCATTTCTAATTTGTAATAAATACAATCCACTATTTAAATTGTCAAAACTTAATTCTTCAGAGAACGTGTTTGGAGTGTTTTTATACATTAAAGATTTTACTACCCTTCCTCTAATATCATGCACTTGTATATCTACTTTGTCTGTATCTAATACTTCAAAAGATAAATTAAAAGTACCATTTGACGGATTAGGGTATAAATTAAAATCAGGGAAATTAAAATCACTAGGTGTTATAACAGGAGGAGAT
>CALISK010000040.1 GCA_938041625.1 uncultured Tenacibaculum sp.
TCAACATCTTCATTATTATTTTTCAAATGAATTAAATGTTTTTTGATTTTCTTCTTCTTTCTCATCTTCAGGTACAAATGTTTTAACAATAGGCCTAATGGTTTCATTGTTGGGATTCGGATATTCTTTACCATAACTTCCCCATCCTGAGCTCCAATATAAAATCATTTCTTCCCATACTGGAATAACTTTTTCTTTAGATTTTTCATATTCAAGAATGTTTATCTCTTGAAGCTCTTTAATAGGTTCAGAGTACCATTCATCATCTTCTTTATCATAAACTAATTCGAATAGATTTAAATGTTCTTTTAATTCATTTAAAAGATAATGTCTCATATTCCATCCATAAACTATAATATCAGAACCCCAAATAGAAAGAACAGGTTTTTCTTCACTAGTTAAATCACTTACAACAGATCTGTGTGAAGTAATCGGTATAAGTTTAGGTGCTTTCTGAAACCATTCAGAAAATATTTTTTCTTTATCACTATCAGATTTTGGTCTTACATTTCCCCAAGATTTTAACCAAACCTTATTTGCTCCAATAATATCTTTATAAATAGTTTTATAAGGCCAATTAAAAGCTTTTTTAATTTCTTCCTTATCTTCTTTTCCAATTGTAAAAAAAAGATCTCTCATCATACTTTATTTCTGCATCTTCTTCAAATGTTTCTGTGTATTCTAAAATTTCTTTTCTATCTATTGAATGTAAAATTTTCAGAAATGCTCTATGCTCGAAAGAAAATACAATTCCATATTCTTTTTCAACTTCATCAATTTCTTCTTCTGTTAAACCAATCCATTTTGCTCCATGAATCCACTTTTCGCAAACAAAATCCTCTTCTGAAGTCTCTGGGTTTTTACTCCAAAAATTCTCAGTTCTTTCCTTAATCCAATATAAAAAATCAATATAATTTTCTGGTATTTTTAAACTTTCCCCTTTCATAATTTTTTCTAAATTTTGATACTTTTTAATAGCAGAACAAATATTTAACTCAAGTACGTATTGTTTTTACGTACTTGAATTTATTTTTTCTTCTTTTTACTTTTAGTTTTCTTCTTCTTTGTTTTTTTCTTTTTCGGAATTTTTTCCTTTATGCGTTTTTCTTCTTCCTCTACAGTGTATAAAAAATCACTGTTGTAAGTATATATACGTGCTTTCTTCACATTTTTTAAAGCTTTTTTGTACTTCTTTTTTTGTTCATACAAAACAGCTTTTTTTAAATATAACACAGCTTTATCAGAACCTTTAATACTTAATGCAAAATCTATTAATTTTTTAGCTTCATCGTAATCTTCGTTCCATAACAATACATTAATATAGTTAGGGTAAATATTAAAAGCATGAATATTTTCAGCTAAAGCTTCAGTATAATATTCTTTAGCTTTTTCGTAATCGTATAACTTTTCAGCATAAATACGTCCCATTAAACATAAAGCTGTTGTGTTTTTATCATCATATGCCAATGCATATGTTAAAGCCTCTATAGCTTCTTCCAAATCATATGGATAAGCATCTAAAGCTTTGAATATATAGTTATTTGCTAATGTTCCCATTGTTCTTTTTTTATAGTCATTGCTACTCTGTAATTTTTTATCTTATTTTTACTTTTCACAATGACTTATTCTTTTACTCTATTTTTTGTTCTCTTTTTCTTTTTTGCAATTTTCCCACTTCTAAACGGCGTTTTTTCTTAATAGCTCTGCAAATTTCCTGCACTAATGCGTATTCTTTTTGCGTATTTCATTTTTTTAGTAATCATGCAATCTCATAAAAATTAATAAATTCATAATTATGTATTTTAAATATCGTTTCTTACTTTTTCAAGAATTAAATTTCTAATTTCAACTTCTTCTAATGAAAATTTATAGATTAATCATTATCGAAATTCATTTCTTAAATCGTTTTTTAATTGATTTCGTTTCGTTTTGTACGATTTTGTTTTCTTTTCCTTTTTAAAGTCTGATCCTACAAACACTCTCACAGGATTTCCTCTTTCTAAACTTAAATGATTTCCCCATTTTTCTTGTATTGAGTTTTGCAATTCTCCCCTATTAAAAATGGCTACTTTTTCTTTTAATCTTAGTATAGCTATTTTTTTATTTTGATGTTGCGAACGACTATCTGAAACCAATACTTGTTCTCCTGTAGGTATATGCTTCGCTCTTATTGCTGAACTTACTTTGTTTACATGTTGCCCGCCAGGCCCTGAACTACGTATAGCTTGAAACTGAATATCATGTTCATTAATCGTACTTTCTTTAAATTGAGTTAATTCATAACAACCAATAAACCAATTTTTACGTTTATGATATTTTCTAAATGTCGAAGTTCCTACCCATTGAATGGTACCTAACCAACTTTGTAAAAAGAGAGAAAGTTGTTTTCCTTTTAACTCAATACTTACTGATTGTACTGTTCCGTTTTCTGCTCCGTTTGCTTTATGTAAAATTTTATATTCAATAGAACTATCTATTAACTCTTTTATAAATATTTTTAACATTTTAGCTACTACCCAAGCACATTCCGATGGCCCTTTCGCAGCTGTTAATTGTATTATTTTTGTGTTCATTATTTCTCTTTTAATTTTGAGATTAATTTTAATAAACCTTCTCTATTATTTTTATCCTTAATAAATTTTGGCAGTTTATCTACCAACATCATTCCCCATGAGTTTTCGCTTCTTAATCTTAATTTAGCTACTATGAAATCTTCTAAGTATTGTAAATGTTCTTCATTTAATGCCCAAAAACGCTCTCCTTGATAGATTTGAAAATACCAATAGGTAAAGTTTATTTCTTTTCCTTTACATATCCATTCATATATTGTTTCTACTTTTGGCTCATAATTAATAGCTGTTTTACAACCTTTACAGATTACAGTCTCTTCTTTTTTAACCTTTGTGGTTGGCATTGATCTATACTCTATTTTTTCGGAACAATAGGGACAATACCTTTTTACGGTATAAATGTATTTTTGAACTTCTTTAACTTCTACATAACAGTGATTACATTTAAATTTGTAAGAATCTCTATATTTCCATTCTTTTCTTAATTGTCGTTCTAATTCTGCTTTTTTATGACAATTAGGGCATTCTATTGCTATAGAACCTTCAAAATAATCAAGCCACTTAACTGTTGATCTAAATCTGTTCGTTTCCATTTTCTATCTTTTTTCTAATGGATTCTTAGTTAACAACGGACTTCCTACTGGACTTTTTCCTACTGCTAAAAGTTTAACAGCCGTTTTAACTGCCCAACATTTATCACTAGAATGAATATCGCTATAAAAGCTTAATAATGTTTTCGGTTCCACCACATTCCAACCTCCATTTATTTGAATACTTTCTAAATTTTTCGATTCAAAAAAATCGATGGTTGTACGTACTTCTCTTCCTATGTTTAACCATTCTACTTTTTCGTAACGTCTAAAGTTTTCATTACTTCGTAAATGATCATAACGTGTCCAAACTTTTTCGAAACCTTCTTCTAAAAGAATTTGCATTACGATACCTACATTTTTAGGATTTACAAATATGTCGATGTCTTTATGATCATGTGCATGTTTGTATTCTTTATGATTCATTTCTGACATGAAATGCCAAGCCCAGCCTCCAGATATAACAATCCATTGTTTTAATTTTTCTAATATTTCTAGTCCTAATTCTATTCGGTAATTAGGCCAGAGTTCTCCGTATCTTTTTATATTATGATTTGCTCCCATTTTTTTTCTTTTTTTAAATTTATTATTGTTGTATTACAATGGGTTAAAACCCATTAATTCTTTATTCTGTACTTATATATAAAATGAATTCTTAAATGCTATCAGTTCGACTTTGCTCAATGAGTAGTCAAAAACTAGAATCTTGGTGGCTGAGCGGAGTCGAAGTCACTGTTTATATTTCGATTCCGTTCAATATCTGTAACATATATAATTGGTATATTATCAAATTTTTAAATCGTTACATCAAAAATCATTTATCCATTCGTACAATTTTTGGAGTAAAGGTTCCTAATACTTCTACCAATTCTTGTTGATTAGCCATCACTTTTTTTATGTTTTTGTATGCCATTGGTGCTTCATCTACTCCACCTCCAATTAAGCTTACTCCATTCATATTTAACTGATGTTTAATATCACTTTTAGTAAATTTTTCTTTACACTTTCTACGAGAATGCTTTCTTCCTGCTCCGTGAGAAGCTGAATTTAAACTGTCTTTGTTACCTAAACCTCTAACAATGTATCCTGGAGCTGTCATTGATCCTGGGATAATACCCAATTCGCCTTTATTGGCTGGAGTTGCTCCTTTTCTATGAACAATTAACTCTTGCCCGTTTACTTGCTCTTTCCATGCAAAATTGTGATGATTTTCAATTTTTGCAATTGCTTTGGCTCCTAATAACTTACCAACTCGTTTATGAATGTTATCGTGACACGCTTTTGCATAATCACCTGCTAAATTCATAGCTAGCCAATATTCTTGTCCGTCGTGCGTATTCATATCTAACCATGCTAAATGCTGTACATTTTTAGGTAACGGA
>CALISK010000041.1 GCA_938041625.1 uncultured Tenacibaculum sp.
TTATTGTTTATTATAACGGAGGAGTAGATAATGTTGTTGAAAGAAATACAAAGGACGGGTATAATCTAGGATTAGAGTATCAATGTGTAGAATTTGTAAAAAGATATTATTTTGAATACTACAATCATAAAATGCCAGACAGTTACGGACATGCAATTAGTTTTTATGATGAAGATGTATTAGATGGTAAAATAAATAAGAAGAGAAATTTAGTTCAATATAGTAATCTCAGTATTTCAAAACCAAAGGAAGGTGATTTATTAATAATGAAAGGAAGTATGTTTAATAAGTATGGGCATGTTGCTATCATTTCAAAAGTAACCAATCATGAAGTAGAAATGATTCAACAAAACCCAGGACCATTTTCACTTTCTAGAGAAATTTTTAAATTATCGAAAACGGTATCAGGAAAATGGAAAATTGAAAACGGAAGAATACTTGGTAGGTTAAGAAAGCAGTAGAGAAGTTTTAACTTTTATAACTTAATGAACTATTAACTACAATAGAACTGAAAAGTAATATCTTTAATATATAGCTGCCTATTATATTCTAAAAGGGATGTTTGAAAAAAAGGAGTAGTTATAAAATTCCTATTAAATAAGTAAAAAATAAAAATAGCGAGACTAGCCCGCTATACATACTATCTAATACAATTATCCCAACCAGGGCATCCTGTAGGACCATTACCACAGACACCTCCAGAGCAATTAAGAATATCACAACGAATTACACCATTAATAATGATGCAGCCAACTCCTTTTCCGTTAACAGATTTTTGTTCAGTTTTGTTTAGAACCGTACCTAAATTTGAAATGTTTTTTAGCATTATAAGGTTTTTATTAATTATTTTCAAATAAAAATAATTAATAAAGTCGGTATAACCATTGAGGAATGTATAAGCGTAAGAGAGTGTTTAATATTCTAGTTTTTGTAAGCTTTAAAACGATTATTTCTTATAAGATAGTGTAAGAATATTTAAATTTAACATTTCTTTTTAAAACTCTCTCTAAAAAAGAATGTATATTTGAAACGATCATTTCAATTAAAATGCCAAAAGTAGAAACTTTTAACAGAGAATTTGTAATTCAACAATCGGTTAAAACCTTTCATAGTAAAGGGTACAACTTAACTTCTATGCAAGATTTAGTAGATGCTACAGGTTTAAATCGTTCTAGTATTTATAATTCGTTTGGTAGTAAATTAGACTTGTATATCGAATGTTTACATAAATATCAAAAAGATACAAAAGAAGATATTGAAGAGATTATGGTAAAATCATATTCGTCAATTTCCACAATACAACGAATTTTTTGCCTTAATATGGCAGATGTTTTAAGTCAAAATAATAATCATAATGGGTGTTTTTTTAATCAGTGTACTACTGAAATGGCAAATCATGAAGATCGTATCAAATATTTTTTAATAGAAAACCAAGTAAATATGGTTCAATTGTTTAAAGATATAGTAGAACAAGGTCAAAAAAATGAATCTATTAATAAAAATAAAGAAGCAAGTGAATATGCAATATATTTAGTTACGGCATTACAAGGTTTAAGAATATCGGGTGTTTTAATGAATGATAATAAGCAATTAAAAAGTATTGTAGAAACAATTCTTTCTGTATTAAAATAAATTTTTTTTAATCAATTTTGAACCGATCGTTTCAAATAAAATAAATGAATTATGAGTAAGTTGAAAAATAAAGTCGCGGTAATAACTGGCGCAAACAGTGGTATAGGATTAGCTACTGCTAAATTATTTTTAAAAGAAGGTGCAAAAGTAGTATTGTCAGGAAGACGTGCAGCAGCACTTGAAGAAGCAACAAAAGATCTTGAAGGAGATTATAGTGTTTTTGTAGGAGATGTTTCTAAAGATGAAGACAATGTGCGTTTAATTAAGGAAACAACGACTAAATATGGAAAAATAGATGTGCTGTTTTTAAACGCAGGAATAGCACCACCAACTCCAGTAGCTGAGGTTACCCCTGAACATTATCATGAAATATTTGATATTAATGTAAAAGCACCAATTTTAACGGTAAAAGAAGCATTACCACATATTAATAATGGAGGGTCAATTTTATTCACGAGTTCTATAGTAAACCAAAAAGGATTTGAAGGCTTTGGTGTGTATTCAGCAAGTAAAGGAGCTTTACGTTCATTTGCAAGAGTATTAACAAATGAAGTTAAATCAAAAGGAATAAGAGTAAATACAATAGCTCCGGGTCCTATAGAGACTCCTATTTATGGAAAAATGGGATTATCTACAGAGGTAGTAGAAGGAATGGGAGAGCAATTTGCAGAATCAGTTCCATTAGGGCGTTTTGGTCAGTCAGAAGAAATTGCAAATACAGCCTTGTTTTTAGCTTCAGAAGATGCTTCTTATGTAAACGGAATAGAAATTGAAGTAGATGGAGGCTTAAGTCAAATTTAATATTTTAATATAAAATTTTAAATAAAAAAACAGGCTGTATTTAAACAGCCTGTTTTTTTATTAGGTTTTTTAATAATTTCTAAAAGTCATTAGTATTAAAAACAACTTTTCTATTTAAAATAAATGTTATTCAGTAGCTACATCTTCTTCATCCTCATCTTTAGAAAAGAATTTACTATATATAATAAGTCCAATTATAATCATGTAAATAAGTTTTCCACCTATTTTTTTCCAAAAAGAAATAGGGTTAGAAGAAAGTTCTAAATTATATTTTTGTTTAATTCCTTCTAATTGATTTTCATCAATTTCATAATAAACAGTTTTTTCTTTATTTGTTAAAACATATCTTCCTTTTTTATTCCATGCACGAACAAAAAGAACACCATATCCTTCATATATATAACCTAAATTTAGAAAAGAATTCCCTTGTTTAAGTTCTTCATCATCAGGTAAATCTTTCACTAAAGAAATTTCTTCACAAGGAAAACAAACAGGTATAGGTATTCCTTTTCTAGCATGCACTTTGTTTGCTAATAAAGCAATAAAAAGTAATAAGATAATTTGTTTCATAATTATATTTTATAGTTTGTTGATATTATGAAGCAAAATTAAGATTCGTTTTTGAGTCTAGTAACTGCAAACATATTTTCGTAGCTACAGAATCAATATTTGATATGTTCTATTTAATAAGTAAAATGATAGGCTAGAAGAAAAGCAAAAAATGATTGTGAACTTTTGTTTTTAAAAGTAATGGAAATGAAAAAGAGACTATTTAAAAAAATAGCCTCTTCTAAAATATATATATATATGAAAATTTAACCGTTCATTGAAATTAAAAACTCATCGTTATTCTTCGAGAATTTAATACGTTCATTAATAAATGTCATTGCTTCTACAGGGTTCATATCTGCTAAATATTTACGCATTACCCACATGCGTTGTACTGTTTTAGGATCTAATAATAAATCATCTCTACGAGTACTAGATTTCGTTAAATCGATAGCAGGATAAATTCTACGGTTAGATATATTTCTATCTAATTGTAATTCCATGTTACCAGTACCTTTAAATTCTTCAAAGATTACTTCATCCATTTTAGAACCCGTTTCAGTAAGTGCAGTAGCAATAATGGTTAAAGAACCACCATTTTCTATATTACGAGCAGCACCAAAGAAACGTTTTGGTTTGTGTAAAGCATTAGCATCAATACCCCCTGAAAGTATTTTACCAGAAGCAGGAGCCACTGTGTTGTATGCACGTGCTAAACGAGTAATAGAATCTAATAAGATAACTACATCATGCCCACATTCAACCAAACGTTTTGCTTTTTCTAAAACAATGTTTGCTACACGAACATGTTTATCTGCAGGTTCATCAAAAGTAGAAGCAACTACCTCACCACGAACATTACGTTTCATGTCGGTAACTTCTTCAGGACGTTCATCAATTAGTAAAACAATTTGATACACTTCAGGATGGTTAGCTGCAATTGCATTGGCAACATCCTTTAATAACATGGTTTTACCAGTCTTAGGTTGTGCTACAATCATACCACGTTGTCCTTTTCCTATAGGAGTAAACAGGTCCATAATTCTAGTAGAAAGAGAACTTCCCTTTTCTGCTAAGTTAAATTTTTCTTCAGCAAATAAAGGTGTTAAATGCTCAAAAGAAACACGATCTCTAACAATATTTGGGTTTAAACCATTAATTTTAGAAACACGAATTAAAGGAAAATATTTTTCACCTTCTTTTGGTGGACGTACATTACCAAGAACAGTATCTCCAGTTTTTAAACCGAAAAGTTTTATTTGCGATTGTGATACATAAATATCATCTGGTGATGACAAATAATTATAGTCAGAAGAACGTAAAAAACCATATCCATCTGGCATCATTTCTAAAACACCTTCACTTTCTATAATACCATCAAATTCAAAATCAGGATCACGATAACGGTTACCACTTCTATTGTGCTTAGAAGGCTGCGTTTTGTTACTTTTCGCGTTATTGTTTCTGCTATTCTGTTGGTTATTATTACTACGTTGTTGGTTTCTGTTGTTATTTTGTTGATGACTTCTTTTATTATCTCTCTGCTCAGAAGAATTACTTCTTGGAGGTCTGTTTTGAGAAGTTTTATTGTCTCTTGTTTGAGAAGTTTTATTTTCTCTTACAGGAGGAGTATTTTCCTTAGTTTGAGTAGTTGTTTCTTCTTTTAGAGGAGTAGCAGTACTTTCTTTAGTTTGAGTAGTTGTTTCTTCTTTTACAGAAGAAGTAGTGTTTTCCTTTACTTCAGAAGTGTTGCTTTCTCTAGTTTGAGTAGGTTTACTTTCTCTTACAGGAGGTGTAGCAACTTCTTTAGATTGTTGAACAGGACTACTTTCTGGCTCTTTTTGAGCGATATTAATTTTTGGAGGCCTATTATCTGCTGCCGATTTACTAATACGTCTTCTCTTAGGTTTATCGTCAGTGCTTTTAGGAATGTCCATTTTTTGTTGAGTAACTTCTTTCGAAGTTTCCTTAGCAACAGAAGCCGCCTTTTTAGCTTTTGGTGCTACTTGTTCTTTATTACTTTCAGCTTGCGCATCCAATATCTTGTAGATAAGATCTAATTTTTTTAATTGACTTATCTTTTTTAAACCAATACTTTTTGCAGTATCTTGTAGTTCAACTAATTTTTTAGCTTTTAAATCCGAGATTTCGAACATTAGTATATTTTTAATTTATAAAGTATTTTTTGAGAAAAAGGGAATTCTTGTTTAGATTTTTTTTTGAATGTGTTAATATCTTTAAGTGATATTAAGAATCGTGAGGTTATCCTTCGTAGCAAATATAGATAAATATTTTGATTGACAAAGTTTCTTTTTAAAAAAAGAAATAGTAGCTTTGCTGACCAATAAAAAAACATGATACAAAGAATACAGTCTTTATACTTATTAGTAGTCGGAATTATTTCTGGCGGGCTGACCTTTGTTTTTAGTTTATGGAACAATGTAAAGGCAACTGTTTTTTCGGTAGATCTTTTTGCAACTACCACTATATTACAAAAAGCAATTCCTACAGCGTTCTTCATCTCGGCAATACTTTCTTTAGTTACCATATTCTTATATAGTAATAGAAAGTTACAATTTGTATTTGGCCGACTTAATATTTTGACAAACCTTTTTTTATTAGGAGTGTTGGTATATGTATCACAAACTTTATCTGGAGAAACAGCTGTTTCTGAGAAAGGTATTGGGATGTTCTTTCCTATTATTTCAATTGTTTTGCTAGTTTTAGCAAACAAAGCCATTAAAAAGGACGAAGATCTTGTAAAATCTGTAGATAGATTACGATAACCCTAACATCTTAGTATATTTAGTGCGACAAAAACCGAGAACTTTTCTCGGTTTTTTTATACCATATAATTAATTATTTTTGAGCGAGTTACTAATATTTTCTCAGGGTTTACCCTGAGAGCCTTTCTAAGGGGAAACCCTTAGGCGTTCAGGGTAAACCATTAGACTGTTTTCAGGGTGTTTGTAACTTGCCGGAAACGTAATAACCTTATAAATTTGTACATGTAATAATGATAGAGAAAATCAAAGTTCATATAGCTGATGACCACAAAATTTTAATAGACGGCCTTTCAGCTTTAATTAATACAGAAGATGCAATCGAGTTAGTTGGCTACTCTTTAACAGGTAAAAAAGTTATAGAATGGTTTAAAAACAACAAAGCAGATGTTTTAATACTCGATATTAATATGCCCGAATTAGATGGTATAGGTGTTTTAAAAACATTTAAAAATAGAAATGTAACACAAAAAACAATTATACTCTCTGGTTTAAGTGATCCGAAAATAGTGCAAGAAATGATTTCATTAGGAGCAAAAGGATTCATAGAAAAAGGGGCAGCAGGTGAAGATATTATACCAGCAATAAAAGCGGTGTATCGAGGAGAAGAGTATTATAGTAAAGACATAAAAAGCAGTTTATTCGATTTATATGTAAACGAATCGAAAACTGAAGAAGCAATAAAAAGTAGTGCCGCTATAGAGCCCTTAACAGATAGAGAGATAGATGTGTTAAAGTTAATAACAAGACAGTTAAGTACCTCTGAAATAGCAAATAAATTAGATTTAACCATAAAAACAATAGAAACACACAGAAGAAATTTATATAAAAAAATTAAAGTAAAAAATGTAGTCGGTTTGGCAATTTACGCCGTTAAAAATAATATAGTTTAATCAACCTCCCTTCAATTTTATATAGAGGTTCCCCGTCCTTATATATGTTCCCCCCCCCGCAACGAGCTATATTCAGTATTTTTGTCAAACCCTCTTCATTTTTTTATAAAAGCCTAATTAACTTCAAGAGTTCCCCCGTTAATATACCTCGTTAAAGAGATTATTAATTTATTTAAATTTTAGACACATGATTAAAAGATACCTACCTTTCTTAATGACTTTCTGTATAGTACTATCATCTTGTAGTAACGAAGAAAATGTAATTGAAGATGAAAACCAAGCCTTATTTAAATCATATAAAGTAAGTAGAGATGCACAAGGTAAATATTCTATAGTTTATGATTTAGTAGAAGGAACAGATAGCGAAATAGCAAAAGATATTTCTACAAATAGTAATAATGTGTATGCTTATGAAGCAAATGTTCCTGTACAAAAAGAAAAAACGAAGTTGTTAAACCAAAATTTAAAATTAGATAATAATAAAATTAATATTGCATTATTTGAAAATAATGAACAACGTAAATCGATTACTATTGAAGACGAAAATAGTATAAAGGCAAAAGGAGGAGAAAATTCTAGTTTTTTACAAGAATATAGTGTAGAGCATTTAGGTACAGATGAATATGTGCTAGATTTTAAAGTAAAAGAAGGGGTAAATGTAAGTTTTGAATATAATGATGAAAAAAATATTTATGAAGTACATTTAAAAGAAGGAAACTCTAATGATACTTCTTTTACGAAGTTATATTCTAAGCCATCAAATTTACCTTTAAGAATAGATTTTGTAAATTACAATAAATATCAACCAAGAAATAGTGCCGAATCTGAATCATCTTTGTCTTTGTATTCTAAAGATAGACCAAGGCCCAGAGTAATTATTTCTGAATAAAATTTAAAGCAGCATTGGTTAAAAAAACATACATAGTTTTCCTTGTTTTTATATTTTTATGTTTGAACGTAAAAGCTGAGTTTTTGTACTCGGCTTTTACTGATGATTATCAAAGTGTTATTAAACCAGATCATGTAAAAGAATTAGAATACTGTAGTATACTTTATAAAGAAGAGAAGAAAGTTAAGGCATTAGAGCGTTTATTACCTTTATTAGATTTGAAAGTTGATGATTTAGATTTTAGAATAAAATTAAATTTATTAATAGGAAAAATACTAGTTTCAGATATTGATTATTATTATTATCCTAAATCAAATTTGTTAAAAAATAAAGAAAAAGGAATAGGTTATTTGTTAACATCTTTATCTTTATTAAAAACAAAAATAAAAGAAGAGAGAGGAGTAGATCAATCTTTATTGAAAGCTGAAGTATATCATACTTTATCCATAGGGTATATAAGAATACAAGAAAATGATAGTGCAAGGTTATATATTAATAAACTGATAAACATATCATCATTGAATGATGATGTTAATGAATTGAGAGCAAAAGGATATACTAATTTAGGGGCTATCTTTATAAAAAAAGAAAAGTTTAAAGAGGCAGAAAGAAACATTAAAAAGGCTATTGAAATTCATGAAACATTAAAGAATAATATTCCAATTGCTGCTAGTTATATAAATTTAGCTGCACTTCATGATTTAAATAAAAACTACAGTAAAGCTAAAGACTTGTATAATAAGGCTCTAACTTATTTAGATGATAAAAAATCATTGAAAGCAATGGAGTATAGAGAGCTATTGTTTGATAACATTGCTTGGGCATTATATAATTTAAAAGATTATAGAGCTTATAAATATGTTATTGATTCTCAAGAAATAAGAGATAGTTTAGATTCTGAAAAATCAAAAAAAGATTTTGCTAGAATACAAGCTGAGAATGACGTAAAAAAAATAAAAGAAGCAGCGAATGAAAAGGAAGATAAATTAGAGCGTAAAACATGGGTAATTGGTATTGTAGGAGTGGTAGTTTCTTTGTTACTATTATTTTTAGCAAACTTATATAAACTACGTCAACGTAATTTAAGTTTAAAATTATCGCAAAACGAATTGCGTCAGCAACGTAAACTAGATCGTTTAAAATCGCAAACACAAATAAAGATTTTAAACGCTACAATAGACGGTAAAGAAAGTGAACGTAAACAAATAGCAGAAACATTACATGATAATGTTAGTGCCTTATTGTCTTCTGCAAACATGCATTTACAAGCAAGCCAAAAACAGTTTGGAGGAGTAGTACCTATAGAATTGCAAAAAACACAAGAGATTATAGCAGAGGCTTCACAAAAAATTAGAGATTTATCGCATAATTTAATATCGTCTGTATTATTAAAATTTGGTTTAGAGTATGCGGTAAAAGATTTGGCAAAAAAGTTTTCTAATTCTAGTATAAAAATAAATACTGCTATTCATAATGTACATCGTTATTCTGAAGAATGTGAAATTAAGGTGTTTAATATTATTCAAGAATTGGTAAATAATATTTTAAAACATAGTAAAGCAGAGAATGCTTATGTTATGATAGAAGAAGAAGAAGGTAAATTAAACATTATTGTAAAAGATGATGGAGAAGGATTTATAGAGAAGCCTGGTAATGAAACAGGTATTGGCTTAAACCATATAAAAGCCAGAATAAATATAATGAAAGGTCATTTTTTATTAGAAACAGCTATTGGTGAAGGTACCAAAGTAATAATGAACATTCCGGTAG
>CALISK010000042.1 GCA_938041625.1 uncultured Tenacibaculum sp.
AAATTTACCAGAAATGAAAAAGATAGTATTGGGTTATGGTGTAGGTGAAATTGTTGAGATTAGAGAACCTAAAGAAATGGCTTCTTTAATTCAAAAAATGAGTGATAGAAATTATAAAGAACAAATTGAAAGGGCAAAAAAAGTATTGGTTTGGGAAGAGGATAAAAAAGTGTTGTTAAAAGTGTTTCATAGTTTATAAGAATAGAAATTTTTTTATCAATAATTTTAAATCTTTTTTTACGTACAATATGAGAAAATTTATAATCATATCAATTTTCAGTCTCTTGTTTAATTGTAAAGAGCAAATTCAAAAAACAAATTTTGCTTTTTCTGAAACGGATGCATATGAAATTGTAAATAATTTTATAAAACAATTAAATAAAAATGATTTAGATACTGTTGTTTATTGGCATGAGAGACAACTTAAAAGCCCTCATTTTAAACATACAAATATTGAACCTGAAGAAATTATAATGATACAAGCCCCTCAAGATCCATTTCCTAGATATACTTCTAAATATTGGAATACAAACAAAATTAAAGGAGTAAGGTTGGTTGAGTCAAAAGAGTTTGATTATTATTTTAAAAAAAATGACTCGATAGATTTGGAGAAATTATGGAATTTGAAATTTAATAATAAATATGTTCATCATGTTTCTTATCCAATTTATAACCCTAAAACAAATATAGCTGTGATAAAAGATGTTCTTTTCGAACCATTTGTTTTTTGCGGAACAGATTCACGCAAACTATATTATTATAGAAAAACAGAGAATGGATGGAAAAAGATAAAATGAAATTAGAAAAATAATATATGTTTAAGAACTAAGTCTAACAAATTTAAATTGATAGCCTTGTTGTTATGTAAAAGAATATGAGTAATAAAGAATCGTCAAATATCAGTTTTTTTGAACATGCTATTGAGTGTAAACCTAAAACTGTTTTCTGTATAGCTATAGAAGATGTGCAACCTAATAAACGATCTAAGATTCAAGAAGCAAATGATTGTTTTGTTGTCATAAATGCAGACGATGATTTTTTCTTTAGAAAAATAATGTATGTTTTATCATGTATATTATTATTAATTAGTATTCCTTTTATGAGTACTAATACATATATACTCTTGTTACCATTATCGTCTTTATTAGTAGCAATTTGGCGTTGGGCACTTTATTATTTTAATCCGCCAAAAAATATTGTGTTAAATAGAATGGAAGGAACCATTTCATATCCTAAAAGATATTTTTATAAAACCCCAATAACTGTTCTTTTTTCTGAAATAAAAATATTTGAACGGTTAGATGATCGAGCAACTTATACGGATGAGTTTGGTGTGCGAGAATATAGTAGATATAAAAGTTTGTATTTTAGAGATCCTAAAACAGGCTCAGTATTACCATTAATGTTAGTACAAACTGAAGATATTAAAACGGTTAAATCTAATTTAAACGAATTATGTCAAATACGTTCTTTTTATATTTGGTATATTGATAAAAATAGACCTTTACCAACAGGTACAGCTTTTAATCCGTATCGTGAAAAAGATTTCGATAGAAGACATAAAGAAGGGTTTAAACCTCCTTTGTATTCAAGTACTATAAATACAACTGAGAAGAAAATTTATCAGAAAAAAATAAAAAAAGAGTTTTTAGAAAAGATCAATAAGAAAAATAAGAAAAATAATTAAATGGGAATATTTGATATATTTAAAAAAAAGGGAAAGAAAAATAAAAACAATTTCAATGCACAGAAACAATCAATAAATAAAAAAAGAGTAGAAGAAAAAATAAATTATCTGAATATATATTATCATGACTATTCTTTAGAAGAAGGTATAGATGGTAATAATCCCCAAAAAGTAACTCAAGATAGCGCATTAGAGTATTTTAAAAAATTATCAAATAATAGAGATAATTTTATAGGTTTTACAGATAATAAAAATAAAAGTATACAATTCGCTCAAGAAGAAGAGGGTAAATGGTTAGTAGATATTCCAAACCCTCCTGGTTTTATTAATTATCAACAATATGCAGACTTTAATGAATGTATTGGAATTATTAAAACAATCTTTCAAATGGAAAAGGTAATAGAGTTTCCAAAAATGGTAAAGGTTAACATAATGGAAGAAACATTAGATGATGTTCTTTAGAAATGAATTTATTAAATTTTTTTAATAATTAGGAAAAATGGAGTTTCACGAATGCAATTTGAATATAAGATATGATTTACCTAAAGAGATTTGGGATAAAATGCCTTTAATTTATGAAAAAATGAATGGTTGGATGGGGTTTGGAAAAGATGGAGAAGGTGAAAATGGAATTCCATATTGGTTTAGTTATAATGAAAATGATAAATCAATATATGCTTCTGTCGAACCTAGCGGACTTCATTTTATTGCAAAAATAGAATTGAATGAGTGGATTAAATGGAAATTGGAGATTAAAAAAATAGCCACAGAAATTTTAGAATTTAAAGTTGGAGAAATAGAGGAAGGAGAAGTCGAAAATGAAATTGAATGGCTAAATAAATCTAAAATTTAAAAGATTTCTGAACTTACTCATACTTATAAACCGAAAGGATTCGGGCGCTAGCAGAGGTATAATCTTTAATTAGTTTTCTCGAAATACTCTATTTGTGTAATATTAAATTGAGAGTCAATTAAAAAATAAAACGAACGATTAATCAGAGTTTTTGTTTTATCATAAGAGCTTTTATAAACAACTGCTCCTTCTCTTTCAAGACTAGGAAATGGATGAGAAATATCAAAAATTCTATTTAAGTATTTACTT
>CALISK010000043.1 GCA_938041625.1 uncultured Tenacibaculum sp.
TTTTTTCATTTACTTGCTTCCAAGTACCTGTTGGTTTCCCGTTTGTATAATATTTGGTTGTTGTATTATATTTTTTTGAATTAAATTGTTTTTGTTTAAAAATCCATTTACCTGTTTTCACCCCTTTTTTATGCTCTTCTAAAGCTACCTTCTCTCCTTTAAGGTTATAACCTTTGGTTATACCATTTATAACTCCATTGCTATAAACCATTTCTCTTTTGATAGTTCCACTTGCATAATAAAGCGTGGTTTTACCTTCCAAAAAACCATCCTTATAGTTTTGCGTTTTTACAAGTATTCCCTCTTTATTAAAATCTTTACGCTCACCTTCTAATTTTCCTTTTATAATATTAATTTCAGAATATCTTCCATCATAACTAGTTGCCATTTTAAAATGCCCTGTTAAAGCTTTATTATCAATATCTCTATAAAGTGTTTGTTTACCAAATTTTGTTGTACGAATATCTACCCATTCTTGTGCATTACTATTTAATAGTAAAAAAAATGTTGTTATAAAAAAGAGAAGTGACTTCATAATATGTTATTTCTAAATTTTTTATAAAAGTAACGCATCTATTCTCCCCAATACACTTTGAATTAAAATCCGCAGTATATTGATTTATATTTGTTTAAAATCTCCTTACTTAATCATTGGTTCTATTATTACTCTTGTTTCCTTAATAAAGTCTTCTATCTTTTTAAAGTTCTGTTTTCTAATTAAAGAGATTTCTTTTTCATTTCCCTCTTTAAAAACCATTTTAACCTCCTTACCATTATTAATAAAATTCATTTTATGATTAATAATTATTAGTTCTTTAAAATTTCTTAAATCATATTTTTTAGTAAAAAAACCACAAAAAGAGATTTCTAAACTTTTGGTGTTTAAATTAAATTCTACTCTTCTAGCAACCTGATATGAATAAACACTTATAGGAAGAATAAAAACGACCCAAATTGGCATATCATCTCCTAGTTTTAATCCTTTATAAATAAAATAAGGAGCAGAAATAAATAATATAACCAGCATCACTATCTGAAATAAATTATTCTCTTTTAATTGTATATTATTTCTATTTTTAAAATAAAATTGATTCATTTTTTTAGATTTTACATTAAAAATAGTACATGCGATAGCTATAAAAGACGATATATTAATATTCGCAGTGTATTCATTTATATTTGTATAATACTATTTCATATGAGTGCAACACATCAGCAATTCGAAATTTATTTACAATCAATTATTATAGATGAAAATCTATTTATTCATATTCCTGAAATTTTAAGTTATTTTAAACCTCTAGAAATCAAAAAAAATGCCTATTTCGTATTAGAGAATAAAATTTGTCCTTATTTCTGTTTTATAGAAAGTGGTATTTTACAACATTCAATTTCTCTTTTAGAAGAAGAAAAAACCACCTACTTAGCATTAAAAAACACCTGTACTGCTGCTTTAAAAAGTTTTTCACAACAAAAACCCTCTAGAAAAAATATCAAAGCTTTAAGTAATTGTGATTTACTTATTATAAATTCAATTGATTTTAAACATCTTATTACTACTAACAAGGCTTTTAATCGTTTTTATTATAATCTTATTGAAAATCAAATTTTTTTAATTGATGATTATAGAATTGATCTACTCACTTTATCACCAGAAGAACGTTATTTAAAGTTATTGGCTAACGATCCTGAATTATTACAAACAATTCCACTACATTATTTAGCTTCTTTTTTAGGAATTTCTAAACGACATGTAAGTAGAATACGTAAAAACATAAAATAATGCCATTTGGCTTCGTTGATAAACAAGTCTTTTTTTATTTTTGAATTCAGCTTAATTTTAAAATCAAATTAAAAATGAAATACTTACCAATTAAGAAGGATTTATTTATTAAAAACAGGAAAAGCTTTATGGCACAAATGAAGCCAAATAGTTTAGCTATTTTTAATTCAAATGATATTTACCCTGTAAGTGCAGATAGTACTTTACCTTTTGAACAACATAGAGATATCTTTTTTTTAAGTGGTGTAGATCAAGAAGAAAGTATTTTGGTTGTTTTTCCAAATTGCCCGAAAGAAAATTTACGTGAAGTCTTATTTTTAAAAGAAACCAATGCACATATCGCTGTTTGGGAAGGTGAAAAACTAAACAAAGAAAGCGCCTTTGAAACAAGCGGAATTAAAACTGTTTTTTGGTTACAAGATTTAGAAAAGGTATTAGCAGAAATGATGGCCTTAGCAGAAACTGTTTATATAAATACTAACGAACACTACAGAGCTAAAATAGAAACAGAAACACGCGAAGCTCGTTTTACAAAATGGTTATTTAATAAATACCCTGCACATTCAGTAGCAAAAAGCAATTCTATTTTACAACGTTTACGTTCTGTAAAGGATCAAATAGAGATTGATTTAATGCAGAAAGCATGTGATATTACTGAAAAAGGATTTCGAAGAATTTTAAACTTTGTAAAGCCTAATGTTTGGGAATATGAAATTGAAGCTGAATTTGTACACGAATTTCTAATGAATAGATCTAAAGGATTTGCTTACACTCCTATAATTGCAAGTGGTAATAATGCAAATGTTTTACACTATATTGAAAACAATCAGCAATGTAAAGATGGTGATTTAATTTTGTTTGATGTAGCTGCTGAATATGCTAACTATGCTAGTGATATGAGTAGAACTATTCCTGTTTCTGGGCGTTTTACTGATAGACAAAAAGCAGTATACAATGCCGTAAATAGAGTAAAAAATGAAGCAACAAAAATGTTAGTTCCTGGCACTATTTGGGCAGACTATCATATAGAAGTAGGTAAATTAATGACTTCTGAGTTACTCGATTTAAAACTTATTGATAAAGCAGATGTTCAAAATGAAGATCCGAATTGGCCAGCTTATAAAAAACACTTTATGCATGGTACTTCTCATCATATAGGTTTAGATACACATGATTATGGTTTATTACATGAACCTATGCAAGCAAACATGATTTTTACTGTTGAACCAGGAATCTATATTCCTAAAGAAGGATTTGGAATTCGTTTAGAGGATGATGTTGTAATTCAAGAAAAAGGAGCCCCTTTTAATTTAATGCGAAATATTCCTATTGAAGCAGAAGAGATAGAAGATTTAATGAACCAGTCATAAGACTGGTTTTTTTATCCATTTTATTTTAAAGTAATCATAACAATTGTTATGTGTAACTCCTTCCTTCTCTAAAAACAATTACTTCTAAGTAACGTTTATAAAGAAAAAAATAATTTAGTGATTTTTAAAATATGATTTACTCAGATATAAGATTAAAGATAAATATAAGATTTTTAGTTATCTATTTACTATCTCTATTACCTTTTTCCAGTTTTTCACAAGAAGATGTTTTTAAAGAGGTTTTCATAGAAGCTAAAGGAGAACCTCATTTTTTTTTAGGTTCAATTCCATATAAAGGTAAAACATTAAAAAACAAGTTTATAAAAAGAGAATATATAGAATTGAAGAAGAATTTTCCAGAATATGCTGAGAATATACATTTGATAACAGAACCAACAGATTTTTATTTGGGCTCTAAGGAAAATAGTCTTTTTTTTAAACATGGAGTCATATCACAATTTTCGTATTGGAGTGGTAAAGAACATGATGCTGTAGTAGGTACAGATGCCAATTTTCTTTTTATTACTGAAAATTATTTGAGCAATTATAATGTTGAAGGAAAGAAGTCTTCATATTTAAATGAATATCTTTATGTTAAAGATAATTATATAAACCAACCTAATGAATATTCTGGAAAAATCAGTGAAAAATATATTAAAAATTTAATTTTCAAAGAAATAGGGTTAATTGATTTTGAAAACAATATTCCTCTAAATTTAGATTCAATTCAATCTATTTCTGTTTATAAAACGAATAATGGATTGAAAAGTGATTTTATAAGTTTTTTCGGGTTAAATATCGACAATAACACCTCATTTACTTTAAATGGGCGGCCAAAGAAATTATTTTCTATTTATACAGATAGCTCAACCAATCTACTAACTAGTCTTCTTGTACAAGAAAAAAATAAAAACTATGATTTTACTTCCTATTATTTAGAAAACAAACTTCATTTAATAGGAAAAAATGGAAATAAGGAAATCTTAACTATTGATGGTGATGATTTACTAAAACAAAAATTAAATACAAGTTATATAAACCAACAACTTTGTAGATTACAAAGTTCTCAAGAAGAAAAAATAAATAATTGTATAGTCAAATATGCATTTAATGATGAGTATCCTTTTCTTAAAAAATGTCGAGTAGAAAAGGAAAGCGAAATTATTATTAATACTACCAATCTTAGTCTTACAGATAAAATAACTAATACAAAAAAAATAAGCCAGGTAAACTTCAGAACATATAATTTAAAAGCTGAAGGTTATTGGCATACATACAGTAAAATCGTTTATTTAAACGATAATAAAAACCCTTTTAAGGTTACTAAATTTGATAAAAACGGAAATTTAAAAGAGACAATTCTTATAAAGTATGTAAAATCCAACTAATTATTTGAATTAATTACTCAAAATTTGGACTTATTTAATTTTGTAATTTGAAAATCGATTTTTTTTAAGTAAAAAACTACTGGCCATAACCTATAAATAAATTAGCAAGTTAAGAATTTAATCAAAGTTTTCGCATATCCATAAATTCAATGATCAACTAATAGTTTTGTGCTTTTTTGGTCACTACTTATTTTACACACTCATATTCTGATTTCTTTTTTTGACAAAATTAAAAAGATGTTTTGTTCTCCTAATTTTATATATTTATAAAAAATTGTATTTCACTATGAAAACCAACACTACAAACATGTTTTTAGTGTTTTATCAAATCATTATAACTAATGATTGATAAAATTAATTTACAAGATATTTTATTTTTAGATATTGAAACAGTTCCTCAACATCAATACTGGCAAGACCTTTCCGAAGAAACACAAGAATTATATGACCTAAAAACTCAGTATCAACGAAAAGAAGAGTTCACAGCTGAAGAGTTTTATCATAAAGCAGGTATTTGGGCTGAATTTGGTAAAATCATCTGTATTTCTGTTGGTTACTTTGTTATTCGAGAAGGTGCATATGAATTACGAATCACTTCTTTTGCTAATGATGATGAAGAAAAAATACTATTAGATTTTAAAACTCTTTTAGATACTCATTTCAATTTAAAAAAACACATTTTATGTGCTCATAATGGTAAAGAATTCGATTTCCCATATATTGCTCGTAGAATGATTGTAAACAAAATACAACTTCCCGAAAAATTAAATCTATTTGGAAAAAAACCTTGGGAAATACCTCATATAGATACCATGGAGTTATGGAAATTTGGAGACTATAAGCATTATACTTCTTTAAAATTATTAACCCATATTTTAGGTGTTCCCTCACCAAAACAAGATATAAATGGTAGTGAGGTTGCCAATGTGTATTATAAAGAACAAAACTTACCTAGAATTGTAAATTATTGCGAACAAGATACTATTGCAATAGCACAATTATTATTGCGGTTTAATAATTTACCTATATTAAAACTAACTCAAATAATTAATATAAAATAAATTTAAAAACAGCTACAGTTATTAACTGAATGGTGACAGAAATAAATTAGCATTAAAGAGAGTGTAATGTTGTTTATTATTTTTACTTAACCTTTTTAAGGTTTCAATCTTAAAGAAGTAAAAGCTTTAAAGTAGTGTTAACTTAAAAAATTAATGTCAAATGAACTTATTTAGAAAAATATTTGGTTTAGGACCAAAAGAACCAGCGAATATTAGGCCTAGAAAAACAACAACTCCAATTAAAACAATAGAGAATGTTGATGCATCTATGAGCTATGAAGATATACTTCCTGTTTTAGTTTCAGTAAAAACAAAAGAATATGATTTAGTTAATGAAATTGCAGCAACTTTTCATGAAAGAGAAAATAATTACGCAAATGTAATTATTGCTCATGTAATGGTAGATAGAAAAGATTTAGATAGAGATGGAGAGCCAGAATTATACCATATTAAAAACGGACATGAAAATGAAGATTTTTATATAACATTAGAAGAAAATGGGCAACGAAATTTTGATGATTTTGAGATTCCTTTTGAGTTTTGGAATCCTACAGATAAAAAACTAGCATATAAAGTGCTCTCATCTAGGGTTTCTTTCTTTGCCTCAGAAAAAATCATGAGTAAAAAACACATGCTAGAAGCTCATAAAACACTAAATGCCAAAAAATTATTAGTTTCTATTCCTAGAAAAGGACTTATTTTCGTTTGTGATAAAAATATAGAAGAAGAACATTATAATCATTTTCTAAATATGCATGCCTATGTAGTGTTACAAGAAAATGAGGATTTAGAATTCTTGTGTGAGGATATTTTTATTGTTGAAAATGGAGAAATAAAAGGCACTTTAAACGTACAACAATTATCAGATAAATTAAGCGAAATTAATTAACACCTATGAAATTTGAAGTTATTTTTGTGTTACCATACATTACAAAAATCTTGAAATTAATAATTTATATATTGACTTTTACTCTTTTTATAATTGGATGTTCTAATTCAAAAAAGAATTTAATTATTGTGGAAAATGATTTTGAAATAAACTTAACGGAATTAGATTCTGTTCGTGAAAATCTTAGAGGGTTTTGGATTCTTGAAAAGAATTTAGAATCTAATGAAATAATATGGTTAGAGTTTACGAATAAAATGAATTCTACATCGTGGGAAACTATTTTCTACAATAAGGAGAATGAAAAAACTAAAACATATGAATATCGTACTTGTGCACCAATTGTAGAATTAATGGAATTTAATGGAAAAACCATAATAGAATTTATAAGTTTATTTGGTCGTGATACTGTAGAGATTGAACAATTGACAAAAACAAAATTGAAAATATCTGGAAAAACTTATTTAAAACATAAAGGTCATGATTTTCTGAAAAATTTAGAAATAGAACAATCCAAAAACGTATGATAACAATAACTGTAATTAATACAAGTTTTGGTATTCAACCCAAAGTTTAGTGTATTTTTATAAAGTCTGCCTAATTTTTTGATTTAACTTTAGAAAAGAAAATAATAGCCTATTAAAAAATTAGCCATTAATGAAAAACGTATTTTACCTAGCGATTATATTATCTTTAATTTCAAGTTGTAAACCAGAAATTAAAAACCCTGACTCTAAA
>CALISK010000044.1 GCA_938041625.1 uncultured Tenacibaculum sp.
AATTGATAATCTTGTGCAGGAATTACACCTCCCACGATAACCATAATATCTTCTCTTCCGTATTTTTTTAATTCAGCAATTACTTGTGGAACTAATGTTTTATGTCCAGCAGCTAAAGAAGAAATCCCTAAAATATGGACATCATTTTCTACAGCTTGTTTAGTTGCTTCTTGTGGAGTTTGAAATAAGGGACCAATATCTACATCGAAACCTAAGTCAGCATAACCTGTAGCGACTACTTTTGCGCCACGATCATGACCATCTTGACCTAGTTTGGCAATCATTATTCTTGGTCTACGACCTTCTAGATCTGAAAATTCATCAGCTAATTGACTTGCTTTTTTAAATAATGAATCATCTTTTATTTCTTTACTATACACACCTGATATGGTTTTATGCACTGCTTTATGACGACCGAAAACAACTTCTAAAGCATCTGAAATTTCTCCTAAAGTAGCTCTGTTTCTAGCCGCTTTTACTGCTAAATCTAGGAGGTTACCATCACCTGATTTTGCAGAAGTGGTTAAATCAGCTAATGATTGTAATACTTCAGTTTTATTTCTTGTAGCCTTTAAATGATTGAGGCGTTCTATTTGAGATTGTCTAACAGCTTCATTGTCTACTTCTAAAATATGTAGTGGGTCTTCTTTTTCTAGTTGATATTTGTTAACACCAACAATAACATCTTGGCCACTATCAATTTTTGCTTGTTTAATAGCAGCAGCTTCTTCAATCCGCATTTTCGGAATTCCTTTTTCGATAGCTTTGGTCATTCCGCCTAACTCATCTACTTCTTTAATTAAATTCCATGCTCTATTTGCAATTTCTTCTGTTAGTTGTTCTAAATGATAACTTCCAGCCCATGGGTCTACCGTTTTGGTAATATGCGTTTCTTGTTGTAAATAAATTTGAGTATTCCTAGCAATACGTGCAGAAAAATCGGTAGGTAGAGCAATAGCCTCGTCCAAAGCATTTGTATGTAAACTTTGTGTTCCTCCAAATGCTGCAGCCATAGCTTCAATAGTAGTTCTTGCTACATTGTTGAAAGGATCTTGCTCAGTTAAACTCCATCCGCTTGTTTGGCAATGTGTTCTTAATGCTAAAGATTTAGGGTTTGTAGGATTAAACTGTTTAACCAATTTTGCCCATAACATTCTACCAGCTCTCATTTTAGCGATTTCGGTAAAATGATTCATACCAATGGCCCAAAAGAATGATAAACGAGGAGCAAAAGAATCTATTTTCATTCCTGCTGCTAGCCCTGTTTTAATATATTCTAATCCGTCTGCTAAAGTGTATGCTAATTCAATTTCAGGGGTAGCACCTGCTTCTTGCATGTGATAACCCGATATTGAAATAGAATTAAACTTCGGCATATGATTACTAGTGTATTTAAAAATATCAGCAATAATTTTCATAGAAGGAGTAGGAGGATAGATATAGGTATTACGAACCATAAATTCCTTTAGAATATCATTCTGAATTGTGCCAGAAAGTTTTTCTGCAGCTACGCCTTGTTCTTCGGCAGCTACAATATAAAAAGCTAAAATGGGTAATACTGCTCCGTTCATCGTCATCGATACCGACATTTTATCTAATGGTATCTGATCGAATAAAACTTTCATGTCCTCTATAGAATCAATAGCAACACCAGCTTTTCCAACATCTCCTTGTACTCTTTCATGGTCAGAGTCATAACCTCTATGTGTGGCTAAATCAAATGCGACTGACAATCCTTTTTGACCAGCAGCTAAATTTCTTCTGTAAAAAGCATTACTTTCTTCAGCTGTAGAAAAACCAGCATATTGTCTAATAGTCCAAGGTCTACGAACATACATTGTAGAGTAAGGTCCTCTTAAATTAGGAGCAATACCAGCAACAAAATCTTCGTGCTTAAAACTTTCGATTTTCGACTTTTGACTTTCGCTTAAATTTATTTTTGATATATCTTTTCTACTCATTGTCTAATCGTTCTTGTTCTAATTTTTCAGCTAATCTTTTTTGAATGATTGGTTGAATTAATGTTTTATGATGTCGTTGTTTCATAAAAGGAAATAATTCAAGATCATTTTTCATAGTATCTTTTTTATTTTGAATTTTATTTGTTCCTAACAAAATAAGATCTTCATTGTCAAAAAGGCGTTGTTCTTTTTCGGCAGATTCTTCTATTTTACGTTGTATTATTCCTTCTTTTAATTGTTTTAAAAAACCACCACCTTGTTCAATTTGTTTGAAAATTTCAAGAGCATTTTCAGAAAGTTCTTTTGTTATTGCTTCTATGTAGTAACTACCGTCTGCAAAAATATGAGCATCTTCAAACCCGCTTTCTTCTTTTAATATGAGTAATTGATTTCTAGAAATTCGTTCTCCAAATTCATTTGATTTATGGAATACTTCATCATAAGAAATGTTGGAAACAGTATTAGCACCTCCTAGAACAGCACTCATGCATTCAGATGTGGTTCTAAGCATGTTTACGTTATAATCATATAGCGTTTTATTTCTTAAAGATGGTTGAACAAAAATATCAGCTTTAAAGTTTTCAATTTCATATTCTTTTAATAAAGCTTCCCATAAGCTTCTAAAGGCTCTCAGTTTAGCAATTTCGAAAAAGTAATTACTTCCTACAGAGAAGTTGAAATGAATCCTATTTGCGATTTTAGCGCCAAAATGATTTAAGTATTCATTAGCATGTGCTAAAGCGTAAGCTAGTTGTTGTGTAATATTAGCTCCAGCATTTTGGTATAGTGAAGCGTTTATAGTTAATATAGGTGTTTTTGTTGAAATGATTATTTTTTCTAGCTCAGCATGATCTTTGTTTAAATTAAAAAACCAATTTCCTGTTTCTGCTAAATTTCCAATAATATCAATGTTGAATTTAATTTTTTCGGAAGAAAAGAAATTAGAAATTTCAATAATTAGATTGGTGTCTAAAAAACTAAAATTGAAATAAATATTTATATTTAATTCATTCAGGTTGCTTAATACTTCTTTGAAATCAAAAGTAGCGTCCGCTTTAAATTCTATAGCATTAGCACCTCTCTTTAAAGCGTCAATAGCTAATTTATTTGCAATTATTTCATTGTCAATAAAAATTGATTCGCAAATTTTATAATCAGTATTAGAGCGATTTATTTGGGTGTGTGTTTTATCACTTTTAGTATAAAAAGGTTTTACGGTAATACCTTCAGAAGTTCTCCAAAGAAGTGTGTCATTGTAATCTAAACCTTTTAAATCTGCTTGAATTTTTTGTTTCCAGGCTTTTGCTGAAATAGTTTCAAACTCGCTAAATAGATAATTGTCCATTATTTTTTTATAGTATCAAATTCAATAATATATATATCTTCATCTTCTCTCTTCATTAAATATTTTTCTCTTGCAAAACGTTGTAGTTCTAAAGAGTCTTTAAGCTTTTGTATTGTTTGCTTGTCTTCTGCAATCTTTTTTTTATGATAATCTATCCAAGTTTCCAATTCCTTTATGTCTTTATTGAAATCTTTGTGATTAAGATAAGAATTGTCATCAAAAAAAAGCATCCAAATAACAAATACTGTCAATATGATTAAGTAAATGTTGGTAGCGACCTTAAAGATAGGTTTATTTTTTATCGATTTTAAATTCATTTTATAAACGTTCGCTAATTACTGTTCTAACAATATCTATAGCTACAGTATTGTAACGATCGTTAGGGATTATAATATCTGCGTAGTTTTTAGTTGGTTCAATAAACTCTTCATGCATTGGCTTCAAAGTTTCTTGATATCTAGTTAAAACTTCATTAATATCTCTTCCTCTTTCTGAGATGTCTCTTTTAACTCTTCTAATTAATCGTTCATCAGCATCGGCATGAACAAATATTTTAATGTCACATAGACTTCTTAACTCTCTGTTATTAAAAATTAAAATACCTTCAACAATAACAACTTTTCTAGGATGTGTTTTAATAGTGTCTTTAGTTCTGTTATGTGTAACAAAAGAATAGATAGGTTGTTCAATTATAGATTCGTTTTTTAATTTAGTTAAATGTTCTACTAATAATTCAAAATCAATAGCTCTAGGGTGATCGAAGTTAATTTTAGAACGTTCGTTATAAGTTAAACTATCTGTAGCTTTATAATACGAATCTTGAGAGATAACGCAAACCTCATCTGGGGGTAACTCATTTATGATTTGATTAACAACTGTAGTTTTTCCACTACCAGTACCACCAGCGATACCTATTATAAAGATATTTTTCATTCGAATAAATTATGAAGCAAATTTAGGAAAATAAGTGCATAAAAAAAGACATCATTTCTGATGTCTTTTTTATTTTATTGAGCCAATGGAGGGACTCGAACCCACGACCTGCTGATTACAAATCAGCTGCTCTAGCCAGCTGAGCTACATCGGCTTTTGCTTTAAAAGCGATGCAAATATACAGCCTTTTT
>CALISK010000045.1 GCA_938041625.1 uncultured Tenacibaculum sp.
ACCATTTCAAATTGACGTTCTTTAAAAATACCATATTTTAATAACGGACTCTCCTGCTCTACTCCTTTTACCTGTTGCCTCACTTGTTTATGACAGCAAGGTGCACAAATAATTAATTCAGATTTTGCTGCTAAACCTTTATAAATAGCATCATCTGTTGCTGTATCACAAGCATGTAAAGCAATTAAAATATCTATTTTATCATTGTCATATTCTTGAATACGTTGTGCTACAAACTTTAAATCAGAAAAATTACATTTCTCAGCAATATTATTACAGTACGTTACTAAGTTTTCTCGTAGTTCAATTCCTGTAATAGTTACCTTACGTTTTTTTATGTTTACCAAATAATCATATAAAGCAAAAGTAAGATACCCTTTTCCAGATCCCATATCTACAATCTGTAATTCCTTATTCGTATTTACTGAAGCTAATAACCCTTCTATAATTTCTAGATATTTATTTATTTGACGGTACTTATCCGCCATTTTAGGAATTATATTGTTATTCTTATCTGTAATATTTAGATATCTAAGATAATCTGCTAACTCAACTCTTTTTTCTTTTGGTTTATCATGTGTATCTGGAAGTTTATTTTTAAAACTAGGAATATTACTTTTATAACTAACTTTTTTTTTCTTTGATACAAAAATCAATAAATCTTCAGAAAGTGTAAATAATGTTGCTGCTCTAAATTTTTCTAATAGCAATTCTTCTATTTCTAAAATAGCTTCTTCTATTTTAAAGTTTTTTGTTTGATCATTAGTAGTATGTCTGTAGGTAAATTGAAAAAATATTTCTTCTTTTATTTTTATTTGACGCACATATACGTTTGGTAAATTATCACTTTTTCTAACAGGCTTACTTAATGTTAACTTTACAAAAATATCCTCTATAACACTTTGACTAAGTGTATCTCTTAATCGTTGAAATTCATTCATGCTGCAAAAATAAACAAGATTATCTTTTAAAAATATTTATCATGCTTTTTTTACTTTTAAATAACATTTAAAATAATTTCTTTTTATGTATAATTTTACGCTTCACTTTTGATATAGTAATTTTGCGTTTATGGAAAACATAAAACAGGTAACTAAAAAATTACAGCGAGGAGTAGCAGAAGCAATTAATCAGTTTACAATGATTGATGAAGGCGATAGAATTATGGTATGTTTATCTGGCGGTAAAGACAGTTATACTTTATTAAATATGTTACTCCATTTTCAAAAAGTAGCACCTATTTCATTTGAAATTATTGCTGTTAATTTAGATCAAAAACAACCAGGATTTCCTGAAGAAGTACTTCCTACTTATTTAGAAAAACTAGGCGTTAATTATAAAATTGTAGAAAAAAACACTTATAAAATTGTAATGGACAAGACTCCTGAAGGAAAAACTACTTGTAGTCTTTGTTCTAGACTTCGAAGAGGAACATTATATGAAGCTGCTAAAGATTTAAATTGTAACAAGCTTGCTCTTGGGCATCACAGAAATGATATTTTAGAAACATTTTTCTTAAACATGTTCTTTTCAGGAAAAATAGAAACCATGCCTCCTAAATTTGTTAACGACGCAGGAGATTTAATTGTATTAAGACCATTAGCATTCTGTAAAGAAAATGAGATTGAGTTATATTCTGAAAAAATGAATTTTCCTATAATACCTTGTAATTTATGTGGATCTCAAGAAAATTTACAGCGCAAGAAAGTAAAACAAATGATTACTGATTGGGAAAAAGAATTTCCGAACAGAAATTCTATTATGATGAATGCGCTACAAAATGTATATCCTTCTCATTTATTAGATCATAATTTATATGATTTTGAAAAATTAGAAAATACCACTTTAAAAGAATCTTAATTATATAGCTAAAGAAGCTCAAGTGTTTTACTTGAGCTTCTATTTAATATATTTTATAATAACAACTTATTAAGGTAATAAAACCATATCAATTGCATGTACTACTCCATTAGTACCTTGTACATCATTAGTTGCTGCACCTACTAAAATATTTACAGTTTGCATACTAGATGTTTTTATTTGAGCTCCTGAAGTTAAATCTATAGTTACAGTACCTCCTAAAGTAGTTACATCTCCATTTGTAAGTTGATCTGCTTGTATATTAGCTCCATTAACTACATGATATTTTAATACTGCATCTAAAGTAGCTATTGGAATATCTGCAAGAGAATTCCACATCATATTTGAATCTAATAATGCTTGAAAAGCAGCATTCGTTGGTGCAAAAATTGTGAAAGGTCCTTCTCCAGAAAGAACAGAAACAAAGTCAGTAGTATGCCTTGCATCTGTTAAAGCTGCAACTAATGAAGTAAATCCAGCATTATTTAAAGCTAGGGTTACAACGTTTGGTGGTAACATTACTTTATCTATAATATGAACTACACCATTACTTCCTTGTACATCTACAGTTATTGGCTTTGCATCTCCATTAAATTCAACTGTCCCAGTAACTTCAACCTGTAAAGATAATGGCTCATCATTAGGCCCCGTAGCTAGCGTATTTACATAGGTATCAGATAAATCTGTAGACTTCACTTCTCCATTTAACACATGAAATAACAATACCGATTTTAAAGTTTCTACAGGAATGTCATCTAAAGAATTCCAAGAAGCATTAGAATCTAATAATGCTTGAAAAGCAGCATTTGTTGGTGCAAAAACAGTAAAAGGTCCGTTTGCTTGTAAAGCATCTACTAGATCTGCTTTTTGCAATGCTGTAACTAAAGAACTTAAATCTGGCGTAGCAATTGCTAAATCGGTTATATCTTTTGGTAAAGTATCTGTTAATAATATTTCATCTATTATGTGAATTACTCCATTAGAAGCTTCTATATCTGCTGTAGTAACAGAAACTGATTGTCCAGATTCTGTTTTTAATTTAACTCCATTTGATAAATCAACTATTAATTTTCCTGTATTTAATGTTGTCAATTCTTGATCATTACTTAGATCACTAGACAAAGCTTTAGCTGAAACAACATGGTATAATAGCACACTTTTTAAAACATCAGCAGAAATATCATCTAAACTGTTCCATGCAGCTTTAGAGTCTAATAATTTTTGAAAAGCTTCATTTGTTGGCGCAAATACTGTAAAAGGTCCATCTGCTTTTAAAGCACTAACTAAATCTGCTTTTTGTAAAGCGGTTACTAAAGAACTTAAGTTATCTGTTTTAGAAGCTACTTCTGTAATGTCAGACTGTGGAGTTGTTACCTCTGGATCATCATCACTACATGAAATTAAAAATCCAATACTTAAAAATAGACTGAGAATTAATTTAGACTTGATTTTTTTGATTAACATTTTTGATAGTTTTTAGGTTATTATTGCCTACTAATTTTTATGTCATTTTTCGGCTTATCTTAGACACTGTTTAATATTTATCGATAAAAAGTAAACAAAAATATATTTGAGATAAAAAAAACTCTCCTGAGTTATGAATCAAATATATAAATTATGTTTAATTATTTAACCTCAAGATTAAACAAATATTGTGTTAAAATTAATTAAAACAACTTAAATCATGTTTTTTAACATTATATTAAGATTATTTGTTAAACAAATTTTAATTAAACAATTAATACTATATTATTTAAATTCAAAAAATCTAATAATTTATAGCCATATTAAAAATGGCATACTGTTTGAAAATTGTTATTCAATAAATTTAAAAACCGACCTTATGAAATTACTTACTACTCTATTATTTATATTTCACTTTAGCTTTTTTAGTTTTAGTCAAACAAAAACTAATTACAAAAAATTTAAAAATGAAATTCAACAAAAACGATACTCAAAAGATTTAACTTTAAATAAAACAATGTCATTTCTTAGAAATAATGAAATGTATGTTTCTGAACTAATAGACATTTGTAATTATTTTACAAGAGAAAGTTTGAAGTATAAAGTTTGTTTAAATGCGTATCCTAAAATTATTGACAAAAGAAATTTCTTTGAAATATATAATGTTTTTAATTCTTTTTCTTATGCTATAAAACTATATCATAATACTCAAGGAAATCCTATTTCAAACACTCCTCCTGTTCAAACTCAAATTAATTATCCTAACTATACATCATATAATGGATTAATAAATAACTATTGTAATCAACCTATACAAGGTTATCAATTCAAAAGGTTAATGAATCGTATTAGTTCTTCTTCTATTAGTTTACTACAACTAAAACAAGTTTTAAAAAACAATTGCTTTAATACAAAACAAATAATGATATTAGGTGAAAAACTTCAATTCACTAATAATCGTTATGATTTTTTTGTATATGCTTTTAATTATACTTCAGATGTAGAGAATTTTTTTTACACAAAACAGTTAATTTCTAGTAGGCTACAAAAACAAGAATTAGATAATTTTATTCGTAGAAAAATCGATTTAATACAAGCAGCTTCAGAAATAAATAATTGCTACACTTCTACAAAAGATTTTAATTATATTTTAAAAGCAATTAAATCTGAACATTTTTCTAAACCAAAATTAATTTTGGTAAAAAAACAAATTGCTAAATACTGCTTAGACTTACAACAGATAAGAACTATTGCAAATGAATTTCCTTTTGAAGGTGACAAATTAAATCTTTTAAAATATAGCTTTGAGTATATTCATAAAAAAGATTCATTCTATACTTTAAGAAATCTTTTAAAATTTAATAGCAATCAAAAAAAGTTTGATCAATTTTTATTAGATAAAAGATAATACTATTTTCATAAGCATAAAAAAGCTCAAGTTTAAAACTTGAGCTTTTTTAATATAGTTTTTAAAGTATAATTAAGCTTTAAAAGTAATTTTACGCATACGTAAACTTTCTGGAGTAACTTCTAAATACTCGTCTGCTTTTATATACTCCATACACTCTTCTAAAGAAAAATCAATTTTCGGAGCAATTTTCATAGCATCATCTGTACCAGATTTACGCATATTTGTTAATTGCTTTCCTTTAATTAAGTTTACAGCCATATCATCAGACTTACTATTTTCCCCAATTACCTGACCAATATAAATTTCTTGATTAATATCAATAAAAAATTTACCTCTATCCTGTAAACGGTTTAATGCATAAGCAGTAGCTTTACCTGCTGCTGCAGAAATTATAGCTCCTTTTATATCTTCAGTAAAATCTCCTTTATAAGGACCATACTCACTAAATCTATGGTTAATAATTGCTTGACCAGATGTAGCTGTTAGTATTTTATTACGTAAACCTATTAAACCTCTAG
>CALISK010000046.1 GCA_938041625.1 uncultured Tenacibaculum sp.
AGCGAATAAAACCGGAAAATCTGTAGAAGAAGTAACACAAGCTATGCAAAGTGCTTCACCAGCGAAACGTTTTGCAAAACCAGAAGAAGTAGCGAATGCAATTGTATTTTTAGCGAGTGAACGAGCTAGTTTTATTAATGGGGTAAATGTTCCTGTTGATGGTGGTAGAACAAAAAGTTTATAATATATATTACTATTTATCTGAATATGAATTTTGATAAACAATTAATATTTTTCTTTAGTGCATTAGGAGCTTTTAATGGATTTATATTAGCTTTTTATTTTGGGTTTTTAACACAAAAGAAAAAGTTTTCAAATCAATTCTTAGCGTTGTTGCTATTGGCATTAAGTATAAGAATAACAAAATCTGTATTCTTTTTCTTTAACCCTAAGTTGTCAGGTATTTTTATTCAAACTGGCCTTTCAGCCTGTATTCTTATAGGTCCTTTTACATACTTGTATTTTAAGTCAGTAATAAGTAATAATATAAAAAAATGGTTCCTTCATGTTTTTCCTTTTTTAATAGGGATTATTATTTTAGGAAGTATATATCCTTATGTTGAGCATAGAACTATTTGGAGTAAATGGATTGTAAAAGGAATTTATATACAATGGTTTATTTATTTAATAGCATCTTATAAATACGTACACCCAATTTTTAAAAAGATATTTAATAAAAAAGATAAATTATCTAGTATTGATTTTTGGTTGTTAAGTGTTTTCTGTGGGGTAACATTGGTTTGGTTAGGATATAATATAGGTTCTTATACTTCTTATATTGTGGGCTCATTGTCCTTTTCTTTTGTACTGTATTTAATGCTTCTAATTTTCTTTTATAAGAACAAGAAAAACAGCTCTTTTTTTGAGGAGAAAGAAAAGTATAAAAATAAAGAGTTAGATGAAGTTTTAATTGAAAGGATAACTAAAGGATTACAAGAGGTAAAGGAAAAAGAATTATATCTTAATTCTAATATAACACTTACTAAAGTTGCAAAAGAATTACATATTTCATCACATATATTATCTCAATTTATAAATAACAATTTGGGAAAATCTTTTTCATTATATGTGAATGAATTAAGGATAGAAAAAGCAAAAGAACTATTAGTATCTAATAAAGAATATTCAATAGAAAGCATTGGTTATGAAAGTGGTTTCAATTCAAAATCTACATTTTACACTACTTTTAAAAAAGTAACAGGGCAAACACCTGCTGATTTTCAAAAGAGTATGAAATAATTGTTTTTAATGTATTAATATGCTTTACCTGGTTTACTAATGCCAAATTTATTAGGAAAATATAGATGATAAGTATTTAGTTTATCCCAAAATTCAGGATCTTTAATTAAATTAATATGTTCACCAATATTATCTAATAAAACTTCTTCAAGTTCTGAAATATTTTCAACATTATCCCATTGAGATTTTTTTTTTCTTTAAAATCTTCGTAAGAACTTTTTAAAATAATCAACTCAGATTTAAAACTATCTTTAGATATAGAAATTAAAATTTTCTTAATAAACTCTTTAGTTACTAAGCCAGATTCTAATAGCTTTATAGTTTTGAAAATTGTTATTGAATCACTTGTATTACTATTAATAATTAAATTATCAAAGTCAGTTTTATTATTAATAAAAAAATAATGTCTATTGTTTCCTGAATTAGGAATTCTTACAAAAACTAAAATTTGTTTATTTTGATCAAGTAATTTATAAACATTTTTTTTGAATTTAGTTTTTGTCATATTTTAAAGATTATATTTTGATTAATTTAAACAAATATATTAATAAATTTAACCTCATTTTTAAGTTCAGTTTTATAAAACCGAACTTCTGTTTTATAACACAAAACCTTTAAAATTGGTAGTTGTAGCATATTTGAATTAAAATGTTTCAATATGTATAAAATCACATTACTTCTTTTCATTTCTATAATTGGTTGTACTAAACCAAAAGGAAAAATTCTTTTTATAACCTCTAACCAACATACATATGGTAATACTAAAATAAATACTTCAAACCATTTTTCTGAAATTGTTTATGCATATGATGTATTTATAAAAAACGGATTTGAGGTTGATTTTGTGAGTCCAAAAGGAGGAGCAATTCCTATAGGATACATAAAAACTTCAGATACGATACAAAAAAAGTATTTGTATGATGCCCATTTTATGAGTCGATTAAAGAATACACTTTTCCTAAAGAGATTGTTATAGAAGAGTATCAAGCAGTATACTATTCGGGTGGAGGTGCTGCTATGTTTGGTGTAGCAGAGAATAAAGAAATTCAAAGAATAACAACCCATATTTATAATAAAGGAGGAATTATATCTGCAGTTTGTCATGGTACAGCAGGTATTGTAAACTTAAAAAATAAGGAAGGGCAGGCTTTATATGAAGGTAAAAAGATAAGCGGTTACCCAGATCTGTTTGAAAGGAAATCGGCAGATTATTATAAAACGTTTCCATTTTCAATAGAAAATAAAATAAAAGAGAATAAAGGAGATTTTGTGTACCCAGAAAAACGAAATGCTAACTTTTTTGTAATTGACGGAAATTTTATAACAGGCACCGATCCTTCATCTACAGTTTCAGTAGCTAAAGCAGTTTTTGATAAACTTCAAAAAAATAAATAATAAACAATAAATTAAAAATAAAAATGAGAAAATCAATCGTAATATTATTAGTACTCTTAAACATTACAGGTATAACCTTTGCACAAGAATCAGAATATAAACAGGTAGCACAAACCGTATCTTATTATTTAGATGGCGGAACTAACAAAGACTTTAATACCCTAAAAAAGGCATTTCATAAAAACGCAACCATGAAATTTATTAAAAAGGGAGCGTATGTAGAGGTAAATGCTTTAGAGTTTTTTAAAAAGAGGATGAAACCTGGAGCTAAACAAAATAGAAAAACACATATTTCTTATATAAATATAACAGGAAATGTAGCAAGTGCTAAGCTAGAAATAGATTATGAAAACTTTGGTTTTATAGATTATATGAATCTTATTAAAATAGATAATGAATGGAAGATAGTAAGTAAAATATTTTATAGAAAATAAAAGATGAAATTGATTTACCTAATATTTATACTCAATATATTTAATTTTACTTGTTGTGCTCAAAAAGATTTGAATGAATATCTAACAGAAAAGTATGATTCTAATAAACTTAATGGAACTGTTTTAATAGTTAAAAAAGGCAAAACAATTTATAGAAACTCTTTTGGTTATTCAGATGGAACAAAAACTAAAAAGTTAAACGAGAATTTTCGTTTTATAATAGGTTCTATATATAAAGAATTTCCAGCAGTAGCCATTATGCAATTAAAAGAGAAAAATAAAATAAAATTAAATGACCCAATAAATAAATACCTAACGGAATTACCTAATTGGTCTAAAAAAATTAAGATAAAGCATTTATTAAAATACACAAGTGGATTACCTATGATAGATTGGGGGAAATATTTCACAAATAACATAACAATTAAGGACAGTCATATTTTAAAAGATCTTTTTAATATTAAAAAACTTCAATTTACGCCTGGGAGTGATTACTTATATACTAATTATTGTCCTATTTTACTAATGAAAATTATAGAAAAAATTACTGAAAAAGATTTTAAAACTTATGTACAAGAAAAAATTTTAAAACCAAATAACTTGACTAACATAATTATTAGAAAAGAATACCCGTATACAGATAAAACATTAATGGCTATTCCTTTTAATGAAGAATATAAAGAAGATGCGTATAAATTAGCAATTCCTTATCTTTTATTTACTGCTACAACTCAAGATTTATATACTTGGATGAAACAATTACATGATTTTAAAATTATTACAAAAAAATCATTAAAAATTCTTTCTGAAGAATACAATGGTTCAGGGAATATTCAAGCACCACTTGGATATTGTGAATGGAAGGATGATTCGGTAGTAGAACATTCTCATCATGGATCGAGTGGTAATTATGAAGCGATAATTAGGTTCTTTAAAAAAGAAGATATGTTTATTGTGATTTTAACAAATCAAAAACATAGGAATGTAAGAGATATTTCAAATGAAATAAGAAAAATAGTAACTAATAATTAAAATGATGAAACCGATAAAAATAACCATAATTCTACTTTTTTGTTTCACTATTTGTCAATCCCAAACATTTAACGGAAATAAAAAAGACATTAACAAGATTTTAGAAAACACAAAGAAGTTTTCTGAATACCTTATGGAATCTAATTATAAAAAAATAGTGGATAGTTATACAAAAGAAGCTAAAGTTTTTCCTAATAGGACTAAAATTTTATATGGAAAAGACATTCTTAAATATTGGACATTGCCTAAAGGAATTCGTACTGTATATCATAAAATAGAACAAGAAGAAATT
>CALISK010000047.1 GCA_938041625.1 uncultured Tenacibaculum sp.
AATAGAAGATGGGCCTACTAAAGGAATCACTTGTATTCCTTTTTCATGTGCTTGCTTAACCACCATTGCTCCTGGATCTGCAACTCCTGGAACACCTGCTTCAGATAAAATACCAACAGAAACTCCTTCATTACAAACATCAAGGTAATTTCTTGTTTCTAATTCATGTGAATATTTATCAATTGTCATAAAGTTTAATGACGATTGTGATTTATTTGGCGTTATTTTTTTAATATACCTTCTAGCAGTTTTCTCATTTTCAACAACAAAATAATCTAATTTTTCAATTACTTTTTTCACTGAAATTGGCATTACTTCTAGTGGTTCTGTATCTCCTAAAGTTGTTGGAATTAAATATAATTTACCTAGCATTTTCATCAATTTTAGAAGCTATTATCGTACAAGCATCATTCAACATATTAAATACATTTTTAAAACCATCATCACCTCCATAATAAGGATCTGGAACGTTTAAATTTTGATCGGGAAAAGATTCATTTAAAATCATCTTAACTTTTTGTTTATCAACTTCTTTATTTGAAAGTTTAATTACATCATTGTAATTACTTTCATCCATTGTATAAATTAGGTCAAAATTTTCGAAATCTTCAACCACAAACTTCCTCGATCGTTGTTGTTTAATATCAATATTGTTTTTAAACGCAACTTCTATAGATCTTTTATTAGGTAACTCACCTTCATGAAAACCTGAAGTTCCTGCAGAATCTATAAATGTACCTTTAAAATTTACTTTAGATTGTAAAATACCTTCGGCAAGTGGTGAACGACATATATTCCCCAAGCAAACCATTAGTATTCTCATAAAAGTTATTGTTTTTTAAAATGTCAACTTTTTAGTTAAATCGTCAACATACTTTCTAAACTGTTTATCTGTTTCAGTTAAGTTATCTACTGTTTTACAAGCATGCAACACTGTAGCATGATCTCTTTGACCTATTTGACTTCCAATACTAGCTAATGACGATTTTGTCATTCTTTTAGCAAAATACATTGCTAATTGACGTGCCTGAACTACATGTCTCTTTCTAGTTTTAGACTGTAAAGTAGCAACATCCATATCAAAATATTTAGATACTACTTTTTGAATATAGTCAATAGATACTTCTTTCTTTGTGTTTTTAACAAACTTATCAACTATTTGCCTAGCTAACTCTAATGTAAATTCTTTTCTATTAAAAGAAGCTTGTGCTATCATTGATATAACAACTCCTTCTAATTCACGAACATTAGATTTTACATTTTTTGCAATATATTCAACAATTTCTTCAGGCATTTCAACTCCATCTCTAAACAATTTGTTTTGTAAAATAGAAATACGTGTTTCGTAATCTGGACTCTGTAATTCAGCAGATAATCCCCATTTAAATCTAGATAAAAGACGTTGTTCTATATCTTGCATATCTACAGGAGCTTTATCTGATGTTAGAATCACCTGTTTCCCATTTTGATGTAAATGGTTAAAAATATGAAAGAAAACATCTTGAGTTCCTGCCTTACCAGATAAAAACTGAACATCATCAATAATCAATACATCTATCATTTGATAAAAATGAATAAAATCATTTCTTGTATTTGATTTAACAGAATCTATGAACTGTTGTGTAAACTTTTCAGATGATATATATAAAACTGTTTTATCAGAATATTTATCTTTTATATCAACACCAATAGCGTGTGCTAAATGTGTTTTCCCTAAACCTACTCCACCATAAATTAACAATGGATTAAAAGAAGTTCCTCCAGGTTTATTTGCTACAGCAATACTTGCTGATCTTGCCAACCTATTAGAATCTCCTTCTATAAAATTATCAAAATTATAATTTGGATTTAGCTGTGATTCTATTTTTACCTTTTGTAAACCAGGAATGATAAAAGGATTTTTTAATTCTCTCTTAGATTCTAGAGGTAATGTTACCCTTTGTGGTTTTAATGGGTTTCTATTAGAACTAGGTATTTTTACAGTTTGAGGGCTGTTACTACTATATGTGTTCTCCATTCGAACATCATAAATTAATTTAGCATGCTCACCTAATTCTCTAACCAAAGCAACCCTAAGTAACTTTATATAGTGCTCTTCTAACCACTCATAAAAAAACTTACTTGGCACTTGAATTGTTAATGCCTCCCCCGACAATTTCACAGGTTTTATAGGCTCAAACCATGTCTTGTAGGCTTGCGGTTTTATGTTATCTTCTATAAAAGACAAACAATTTAACCATACTAATTCAGCAGTTTTATTCATTTAAGTTTTTCAGAAAAATTATAGTTTTTTTTACGGTTATCTCATAAAAAAAACAGTGTTAAATACCCTTTACTACGGACGGACAAAAATGTGAATAAAATTCAGTAAAAAAAAACCAAATTGGTATTGATTATTATTTATTTTTTACGTAAGATTAAATGAAATTAAAAAATTTAATCTTGATTAAACATTATTCAACTATTAGAGTTCGATATGCCGAAACTGACCAGATGGGGGTCGTATATCACGGAAATTATGCGCAATATCTTGAAATTGGTCGTACAGAATGGTTACGTTCTTTGGGGGTCACTTACAAAAGTATGGAAAAAACTGGAATTATGTTACCAGTTATTTCATTAAATTGTAATTTTAAGAAATCAGCCCTCTATGATGATCAATTAACGATCACCACTTTTTTAAAAAAAACACCTAATGTTAAAATTGAATTTGATTATGAAATAAAAAATCAACACGATGAACTAATTTGTACCGGAAGTACAGTTTTAGCTTTTATGAATAGTGATTCAAAAAAACCTATTCGATGTCCTGAGTTTCTTCTAAAAAAATTAATTAAAGAAATTTAAAATAATCTTATTATTATCATTTATTGTTCCTATTTTTATGGCAAGACTATCTTCATTTTTTTTTGAACAACTCAAAAAATAAAGATTATCTATAAAGGAAATATTAAGTAAAAAAATCTAACAATTCAAAATGAAAATATATACTAAAACTGGTGATAAAGGAACAACAGCTCTCTTTGGAGGAACTAGAGTACCTAAATATCATTTACGTATAGAAAGTTATGGAACTGTAGATGAATTAAATTCTTACATTGGTTTAATTAGAGATCAAGAGGTTGATGATAAGACTAAAGAGAATTTAATAAAAATACAAAATGAGTTATTTACTTTAGGAGCTATGTTAGCAACTCCACAAGAAAAAGAAACTCTAAAAAACGGGAAAGAAAGATTAAACATTCCAAAGATAGATTCTGAATATATAAAATATTTAGAAGATGAAATGGATCGTATTAATTCTTTACTACCAGCAATGAGTCATTTTATTTTACCTGGCGGACACACAACTGTGTCATTTTGTCACGTAGCTCGTTGCGTATGTAGAAGAGCTGAACGCTTATGTGCTGCTTTAAATGACGAAGAAGGCATAAACGAAAATATTTTAGTGTATTTAAACCGACTTTCTGACTACCTTTTTGTGTTGGCACGAAAGTTGACTAAAGACTTACAAGCAAACGAGGTAAAATGGATACCTAAAAAGCTTTAATTAAGTTCTTTTTTTTATTATTTACACATTTTTATAAAAAAACTTGACTTTTAAAGTTTAAATTTTATTTTTGCAAAAAACAAAAAACAGATTTAGAAATGTATTGGACACTTGAATTAGCATCATATTTAGCAGATGCACCATGGCCTGCAACTAAAGACGAATTAATAGATTATGGAATTCGTACTGGTTCTCCTCTAGAAGTAGTAGAAAACCTACAGGATATTGAAGACGAAGGAGAAATTTATGATTCTATCATTGAAATATGGCCAGATTACCCAACCGAAGAGGATTATCTTTGGAACGAAGATGAATATTAAATAAAATAATATAAATTAAAAGTCTCTTCAATCAAGAGGCTTTTTTTTTGCTTACTTTTAAGCATTATATAACTAACTGTAAACTAAGGTTTTACTTTAGATTAAAACGTATACAAAATGAGCATTTTAAACTCAATTATAAAATTATTTATAGGAGAAAAAAAAGAAACAGATTTAAAATTATTAAGACCTATTATTGATAAAGTTAAATCTTTTGAAGATCAAATTTCTAACTTAACTCATAACGAACTTAGAGCTAAAACTGCTGAGTTTAAGCTAAAAATTAAGGAAGCTACGAAAGAGTTCGAAACTCAGATAGATGATTTAGAGAAAGAAGTAAAAACTGCTGATATTGATAGTCAGGAAGAAATATATGCTAAAATTGATAAGCTAAAAGATGATGCCTATAATGCTTCTGAAAAAATACTAGAAGAAATTATGCCAGAAGCGTTTGCTGTTGTTAAAGAAACTGCTAAACGTTTTACTACTAATGACGAAATTGAAGTTACTGCAACTCCTTTTGATAGAGAACTTTCTGCAACTAGAGATCACATTACTTTAGAAGATGATAAAGCTTTTTGGGCTAATTCTTGGGATGCTTCTGGAAAAGAAGTTACTTGGGATATGATACATTATGATGTGCAATTGATTGGAGGGTCTGTATTACATCAAGGTAACATTGCAGAAATGATGACAGGTGAAGGTAAAACTTTGGTTTCTACACTTCCAGTATATCTAAATTCTTTATCAGGTAAAGGTGTACATGTTGTAACCGTAAATGATTATTTAGCAAAACGTGACCGTGCATGGATGGCTCCTATTTTTGAGTTTCATGGTTTATCTACCGATTGTATCGATTTTCATCAACCAAACTCTGAAGCTAGAAGAAAAGCATATAATGCTGATATTACTTACGGAACAAATAACGAATTTGGTTTCGATTATTTACGTGATAATATGGCTTCATCTAAAGAAGATTTAGTACAACGTGCTCCTAATTATGCTATTATAGATGAAGTAGATTCTGTATTAGTAGATGATGCTCGTACTCCTTTAATTATATCTGGACCAGTACCTCAAGGTGATAGACATGAATTCAATGAATTACGTCCTTTAGTTTCAGATATCGTAAATCTACAAAGTAAATATTTAGTAGGTGTTTTAGCTGAAGCTAAAAAATTAATAAGTGGTGGAGATTCTAAAGATGGTGGTTTTTTATTGCTTCGTGTATATAGAGGATTACCTAAAAACAAAGCACTTATTAAGTTTTTATCTCAAGAAGGGGTAAAACAAATCTTGCAAAAAACAGAAAACTTTTATATGCAAGATAATAATAAACTAATGCCAGAAGTAGATGCTGAGTTATGGTTTACTATTGAAGAAAAAAACAATCAAATTAATTTAACAGATAAAGGTGTTAACCATTTATCTGAAAAAACTCAAAATAATACATTTTTTGTTTTACCAGATATTAGTATAAAGATTGCTGAAATTGAGGAAGCTGAAACAACTCCTGAAGAAAAAGCGACCCTAAAAGAAGATTTATATCGTGATTTTAGTATTAAAAGCGAAAGAATTCATACTATGAATCAGCTTTTAAAAGCATATACTGTATTTGAAAAAGATGTAGAATATGTTGTTGTTGATAATAAAGTAATGATTGTTGACGAACAAACTGGTCGTATTATGGATGGTCGTCGTTATTCTGACGGATTGCACCAAGCTATTGAAGCAAAAGAAAATGTTAAGATCGAAGATGCGACTCAAACATTTGCTACAGTAACTTTACAAAATTACTTTAGAATGTACCGAAAATTGTCTGGTATGACTGGTACTGCTATTACAGAAGCTGGAGAATTTCTTGAAATTTATAAGTTAGATGTAGTAGAAATACCTACCAATAGGCCTATCGCTCGTGATGATAAAGATGATATGTTGTATAAGACAACACGGGAAAAGTATAATGCTGTAATTGAGGAAATAGTAAAACTAGTAAATGATGGTAGACCTGTATTAGTAGGTACTACTTCTGTAGAAATTTCTGAATTATTAGGTAGAATGCTTAAAATGCGTAAAATATCTCACAATATATTAAACGCAAAATTACACAAGAGAGAAGCAGATGTTGTTGCTGAAGCTGGACAACCAGGTCAAGTAACTATTGCTACGAACATGGCTGGTCGTGGTACAGATATTAAGCTTACTGCCGAAGTAAAAGCTGCTGGCGGATTAGCAATTATTGGTACAGAAAGACATGATTCTCGTCGTGTGGATAGACAATTACGTGGTCGTGCTGGACGTCAAGGTGATGTTGGTTCTTCTCAATTCTATGTTTCTTTAGATGATAATCTAATGCGTTTATTTGGTTCTGATAGAATTGCCAAAATGATGGATAGATTAGGGCTTAAAGATGGTGAAGTTATTCAAGATAGGTTAATTACAAGAACCATTGAAAGAGCACAAAAAAAGGTTGAAGAAAATAACTTTGGTATTCGTAAACGTTTATTAGAGTATGATGATATTATGAATGCGCAACGTGAGTTTGTTTACAAACGTCGTCGTCATGCATTAGATGGTAAGCGATTACAAATCGATATTGCTAATATGATTTATGATACTTGCGATGTGGTAATTAAACAAAACAAGTTAAATAAAGATTTTCAAAATTTTGAATTTGAATTAATTCGATTCTCTTCTATGACGTCTCCTTTTACAGAGGAAGATTTTAATACTAAAGATGAACAAGAATTAATTGATGAGCTTTATAAAATTGTTTCTGCCCATTATAAAAATGATTCTGAAAGAAATGCTGTACAAGCATACCCTGTTATAAAAGGTGTTTTTGAAAATGAAGGAGATCGTTATGAACGTATTGTAGTTCCTTTTACAGATGGTACAAAAACGATTCGTGTAGTTACTAATTTAAAAGAAGCTTATGATAGTGAAGGAAAATCATTAGTAAATGATTTTGAAAAAAATATCACTTTAGCAATTATAGATGAAAACTGGAAAGATCATCTACGTAAAATGGATGAGTTAAAACAAACTGTTCAAAATGCTACTTACGAACAAAAAGATCCTTTATTAGTATATAAATTTGAAGCATTCGAACTTTTTCAAGAAACTATAGATAAAGTAAATAAAGAAGTTTTATCTTTCTTATTCAAAGGTAAATTACCTACTGAAGATGAGTCTCAAATTTCTGAAGCTAGAGAACAAAAGAGAGAAAAATTAGATTTAAGAAAGGATGAAGCTCAAAATTCTACGCAACAAGCTTTTAATAATGCTCGTGAACAAGAAACTCAAGAACAACAAGTTGTAGAAACTATTGTAAGAGATCAACCTAAAATAGGTCGTAACGAAAGAGTCACTATTAAAAATGTAATGTCTGGTGAAGAAAAAATTGTAAAATACAAGCAAGCAATACCTCTTTTAGAGCAAGGTTCTTGGGTTTTATATAATAAATAAAAAGCTTCAAACAACATAAAATAAAAAACTCGGAAATCACTTTCCGAGTTTTTTTATTTACAAAAATTTTACAATTCTTAGTTAAAATTCAACTTACGCTAACAATCTATTAATTTTTCATTTACTAAAAAGCTGAAGTTAAAAGGTAATTTAGTACAAACTATAGAAATCTTTAATATACTCTATAATGAAAGATTATTAGATTAGACACTAGGAATGAAAAAAAGTAAAAGACGTAAACTTGATATTGTAGTAATATCTGATGTTCACTTAGGTACTTTTGGTTGCAGAGCAACTGAGTTACATAATTATCTAAAAACTATCAATCCTAAAACACTTATACTAAATGGAGATATTATAGATATTTGGCAATTTAACAAAAGATATTTTCCTAAATCACACATGAAGGTAATTAAGCAATTAATGTCTTTTATTACTTCAAATACTAAAGTATATTATGTAACAGGAAATCATGACGAAACTCTAAGGCGCTTTAAAGGTTTTAGATTAGGGAGCTTTGAAATTGTTAATAAAGTAGTTTTAGATATAGATGGTAAAAAAGGATGGTTTTTTCATGGTGATGTTTTTGATGTTACTATGCAACACTCAAAATGGCTAGCTAAATTAGGTGGTGTAGGTTATGATTCTTTAATAATGTTAAATACTGCTGTTAATTGGATTAGCGAAAGACTAGGTTACAATAGATTATCTTTTAGTAAAAGAATTAAAAATAGCGTTAAAAGTGCTCTAAAATTCATTAACAATTTTGAAATAACAGCTGCAGAGATTGCTATTGATAGTAATTATCAATATGTTGTTTGTGGACATATTCATCAACCAGAAATGAAAGTTATAGAAAATGAAAAAGGGAAAACAATGTATTTAAATTCTGGAGATTGGATTGAAAATTTAACTGCTTTAGAATACAATGAAAAAGAATGGAAAATATATGAGTATGAAAAAGACGAATTAGCAAAGAAAATACCTAACGACATAACCATAAATGATCCTGAATCTATAAAAGCTTCACAAAGTAACAGTCAACTTTTTAACGATTTATTACAAGAATTTAACATCCAAAAGTCTTCCAAATAATTATGAAAATTTTATACGCTATTCAAGGTACTGGTAATGGGCATGCAAGCAGAGCTTTAGAAATTGTTCCTTATTTACAAAAACGCGCAGAAGTAGATATATTAATAAGCGGCTATCAATGTGAGCTACAATTTCCTTTTGATATCAAATATAAATTAAATGGGTTAAGTTTTATTTTTGGTAAAAAAGGTGGAATAGATTTATGGGAAACATTAAGAAAATCTAAATTTAATCGTCTTTGGAAAGAAATTAAAACAGTACCTGTACAAGAGTATGATTTAATAATTAACGATTTTGAACCTGTAACTGCTTGGGCATGTAAATTAAGAAATGTGCCTATAATATCATTAAGCCATCAAAACGCTGTTGCTGATGAAAATGCTCCCAAATACGGAAGTTTTAAATTTGAAAAGTTAATTCTTAAATATTATGCTCCTGCCAAAAACAAATTTGGTTTTCATTTTAAAACTTATTCTTCTGCTACATTTCTTCCTATAATACGTAAAGAAATTCGTTATAAAAACACGATTAATAAAGGTCATTATACAGTATACTTACCCGCTTATGGTGATAAAAAATTAATAAAGATATTATCTCGATTTAAAACTGTTAAATGGCAAGTATTTTCTAAACACACCAATCAATTCCAATTACATAATAATATAACTATTCATCCTATTAATGGAAAGGAGTTTATAAAAAGTATAGCTTCTTCTAGTGGAGTTTTATGTGGTGCTGGGTTTGAAACTCCCGCCGAAGCTTTATATTTAAAAAAGAAACTGATGGTTATTCCTATGAAAAATCAATATGAACAACAATGTAATGCTTTAGCTTTAAAAGAAATGGGGGTACCTGTTTTAAAAAAATTGAATAAAAAACAAATCCCTAAAATCGACAAATGGTTAAAATCAACCTCAATTATAGACGTTAATTATCCAGATGTAACTGAAGATATTCTAGACGCAATAACATTACCTTATTACAATGATACATTAATACCAGAGATCACTACTGTTTAAATAAATTATACATAAACAATACTTATCTATTTAGGTTTTTAATTACACTCCTACTCTATTTACTATTATATCATTTAAAGTTGTTCTTAAAACATCAACACTACTATCTGTTAATGTTTCTTTTAACAATTTAATTGTCTTCTCTTTCTCTAACTCTTTATAAATAATAATAATTTTACGTTTTTCTATTTCAAAACTAACTAAATTATCATTTAAAATCATTTTCTTGTGCGCTATACTTGGTTGAAAAACAAAATGTTTTTGATAAAACTTAAAAACCTTAAGATTTGTATTTAAAAAACCTATAACAAGAAATATAAAACCAAAAATTAAAGGCATTAATGGTAACTTTTTAAACGTTGCTCCTAAAAAAAGTGCTCCAACAATCATAATTCCGGCTAAAACAAAAGACCTGTTTCTTCCTTTCCAACTCAATCCTATTTCTTTAATTACTTGTTCCATAAACCTCTTTGTTAAATTTCTCTTCTTTTAAATCACTTATTGTTTTTCCAATTCCCATAGCTGCAATCATACCTAACGGAACAAAAAATATGCTTCCTATAAAAAATAAAATGCTTCCTACTTTTATTTTATCAATCATCACTAATACAATCCCTACAACACATAATAAAAATGCAATCATTGCTGGTATAAAAAGGAATTGATATTTTTCTAAACATCCTATATAAACTAAAATCAAAGCATTTACAAATAGACCTAAATATGTTATTCTATTTACTTTATTCATCTTTAAATTTTAAGTAAAGATATTTACTCTTATAATTAAAACTAGATGATATTTAAGATGTGTCTGTATTTAAGTTATAATTGCTATGCTTAAGTAAATTTTCGTTAAAGTATATTCCAGATTATTTACAATATGAAGTAATAGAAAGCTTAAATAAAAAATCTAAAGCATTTTAATGTAGTTTAACTATTTGATAATAATTCAATTTATTTATTCACTGAAAGATTTAAATAATTAGCAATCAAATTATTTACCAATGAATTAAAGGCAAACCTTTCTCTTTTAAAATGCTATTGGTCTTAGAAAAATGTTTATTACCAAACCAATATCCTCTATTTGCACTTAATGGCGATGGGTGGCCAGACTCTAAAACATGATGATTCTTCTTATCTATTTTAGCTCCTTTTTTCTTTGCATAACCTCCCCATAATAAGAAAACGACATCTTTCTTTTCTGACGAAATCTTACTAATTATAGCATTTGTAAATTGCTCCCATCCCTTTTTTTGATGACTTCCTGCTTCATGTGCTCTAACTGTTAAAGTTGCATTTAATAATAATATTCCTTGTTTTGCCCAACGCGATAAATCTCCAGAAATTGGATATGGAATATTTAAATCAGTTTCTAATTCTTTAAAAATATTAACCAAAGATGGTGGATGTTTTACTTCATCTTGTACAGAAAAACATAAACCATTAGCCTGACCTTCTCCATGGTAGGGGTCTTGACCAATAATCACCACTTTTAGATCATTAAAACCACAAAAATCAAAAGCAGAAAAAATATTTTCAGTCACAGGATAACAAGTATTATTTTGATATTCTTCTTTTACAAACTCAGTTAAATTTAGAAAATAATCTTTTTCAAATTCTGATTGTAAAATATGTTTCCAATTATTATTAATAGTCCTCTTCATTTAAAAAAACTCTTTTATAAATCAAAGATACTTTTTTAATTAAAACAGTTCCTCTTATCAAACCTTTACTTCTTTAAATGAACCTTCAATTTTCATGTTGCATGTAATAAGTTTGTTTTACATAATTAGGGTAATATAATAATACAAAGTATTACTACTTGATTATAATATTTAATAATCCTCTTGTTAATTTTCAATCATTTAAATTTAAAACTATCATGAAGACAATGCATTATTTACATTATTTCTTAAACAGATTTAACACTTTTAAGAGGAGTATTTTCTTCTTATTTTCTATTATTATTATTCCATACCAATTAACAGCACAAACTAACATATCTAATACAGTTACTATAGGTAACCACAATATGTACAAGTCTGCAAATGTAGATTCTATAAAAACTGGAGCTCTTTTTAATTATAAGTTACATTTAACTATTTATGGAGATGGTAGTACTATAAACTTAACAGACTTACTGCCGCCTGATATAGAGTTTGTTGGTAATGTTCAACAAGAATTAAGAATTGAACCAGCAATCGCATTTACGACAATCAACAAATCGGTTGTTAATAATTTAGTTACTGTTTCTTTAACTCCTTTATCTGATGGAAGTAGTACTTATGTCGAAATTTTTATCCCAGTCCGTTTTAAAGGAGGAGTAACACCAGATGGTACCCTTGCTATTAATACAGCTACCATGTCTATTAATAATCAATCAGTAACTACAAACCCAATTAATGTAGAAGCTATTGCTAAGTTAAATTGGGAGATTAAAAAAGAGATTGTTTCTCCTACAGACAAAGATGCTGATGGTAATTGGATTATTTCACCTACTGGAGGGACAGCTAGATTTAAAATTACCATTGCAGAAAAATCTCCACATTCTAATATTGGTGTTTTAAATCTATCAAACATACAAATATTAGATATACCGCAACCCTCTAATGTTACAATGAGTCTTGCTGGCGCATCAGGTAATGATATTTATCCTACTGGAGTAAATTTAACAAATTCAACTTTTACAATACTCGATCCTCTAAAGTCATTAGATGCTACATTAACAAATAGTCAATTTTTTCTCTATGTAGATATAACATATCCATCTAACTTAGCATTAGGTACTTGTTTTGGGAATGTTGCCGAAATTACAGCTGATTACCCTTCTCTAACGACAAATAACACCTTTACCGCTAGTAGTATTGCTTCTGGAAATAACACAAATTGCGTTACTGTAAGTAACTATTGTATTACCAATAATTGTAATCCTCCAACTTACAATTACAATACTTATTTTAGAAAAAATTTAGCAATGCCTAATAAAACTATTGGCTGTAAAGGAGAATACTCATTAACTTTTCAAAATCAATCTAGTACTAACACAAACATACTTAATTATTCAATCACAGATCAAATACCTCCAGGTATTACAGTTACTTATGTTAAATGGGAGTCAACTAATGGCTCAATACTTAACGCACTTCAACAAACAGGTAACTATTACTTCAATGGAGCGCTACAAGGCTCCTTTACAAATTCTACCGGAGGCTCATTATATACAATTAATAACACTCCCAATGTAAATTCTATATCTTCTATTAAATTTGAAGTGAACTCTACTTTAATTAAATATAGGGCAATTAAACTTAAAATAGGCTTTATCATAAATAGTAATGTTACAACTAATACTCTTATTAATAATACTGCTAATATTGAATATAACTTCGCAAATAACCCGAATTCAATTACAAAAACATCTAGTGCTAACTTTAGAGTAAAAGAATCAAAACCTGAAATATGTGTTGCTAAATTTGTTTGTCAAGGGAATGATGAATATTATAACCCCGGAGATATTATCAGATATAAGTTAGCTATTACAAATAAAGGTTCTTCTGCTTTAAACAATGCTATTATTACCGATCTATTAGATCCAAATTTCACATATCTTCCTGGTAGTGCGCAATACTATTCTACGACCAGTTCTTTTACAGGATGCTCCCCAACTATTACTGGAAATATACAAAATTGGGCGGTTACAGAAAATATTTCAAATATCCCTTCAGGAACACAATTAACTTGGACTATTCCTTCTATAGGATCTAATTGTAATTCTTTGCAAACATTTAATTGTACTACAAGTTCAACTGCTGGTTATGAAAAAAACTACATAGAATTTGATGTAAAAATAAACGACAATGCTCCTCCTGGGTTGTACAAAAATAAGTTTACTGTTAATGGAGATGAAATTAACTCAGAAGTTACCTCTAATAACACTAGAGTGAATGTTAAAGAATTAGCTGGTATTTCTGTAATAAAACTACAAAGTTTAGATAATGGTACTACTTGGACTAACTCTACCACTACTCCTAATGTACTACCAGGTCAAGATATTCTTTACCGATTAAATATAAAAAATATAGGGAATTTAGAATTCAAAAATTTAGTAATAACAGACCCTTTACCAAATGTTGTATATGCTGGTGCTATCAATTTAAATAATAATGCCAGTAATTTTAATACCCCTTCTTTTAATAATGGTACAATTACAATTTCTTCCTTACCAAATTATATCTTTTTAAATGGAGATGAAATTAATATAGATGTCCCCGTTACTGTAGCTACTGATGCTCAAAACAATAGTGAAATATGTAATAGTTTTACTTTAACAGGCGTAGATCAATACAATAGAGGAGCTCCTATTTACTTATCTCCTGCTAGTGTTTGTGCTACTATAAAAGATAATTGTCCTGGTATAGATAATGCTGCACAAACTGACACCGATGATGATGGTGTTGGAGATGCTTGTGATAATTGTTTAATGGCTATAAATCCTAATCAACTAGATACAGACGGAGATGGTATCGGTGATGCTTGTGACAATTGTCCTACTACAGCTAATGAAGACCAGTTAGATACAGATGGAGACAGTATTGCTGATGCTTGTGATAATTGCCCTAATATAGCTAACAAAGATCAATTAGATACCGATGGTGATGGCATTGGTGATACTTGTCAATTAGATGATGATTGTTTCACTTTCGATACAGATTATGAAAAAGAAAATTGGCTAAACGATAGTTTAAGAGATCTTAATTTTGAAACCGATACTAATCAAGGAAACTATATTTCGTTTGTAAATAATGAAAAAGAGTCTAGTCTTATTAATCATAAAGATTTTGCAGGTGATTGGTTAGCAAATTATCCTGGTAATTGTATGTGTTTTGATTTTAAAGTAGATTATAAAGAAACTGGTAATAACAATATTGGTACTGCACCCAAATTAACAATTTATACAGGAAGCACTATAAATACTATTTCACAATTAACAACTAGGTTAAGAGCCGTATTTGTTGGTCATACTACAAATCAAACACTTCCAGATAATGTTTGGAAAAACTATTGCCTACCTATTGATGAAGCAAGAAATGATGCAACCCCTAGTAATAACTTAGGTGGTTGGCAACTATTTGATGCTAATAGCACTACGCAATTAACAGGTTCTTCAGCAGTAAATGCTTGGAATCAATTAATTATAGATGTAACAGGTATTTTATTTGACTCTGAATATGATGGCTCTGCCACAGAAGTTATCAGTTTAGATAACTTTTGTGCTACTGAATGTGATATTATTCCTTGTAAAGATGAAAAAGATACTGATAATGATGGTATTGGTGATGATTGTGATAATTGTCCGGAAGCTTATAATCCAGACCAACAAGATTATGACGATGACGGTATTGGTGACGAATGTGATAACTGTAAAGAGGTTTCTAATAATAATCAATTAGATACTGATGCAGATGGTATTGGTGATGCTTGTGATCTTACTCCATGTGGAGAAATAGATAGCGATGGTGATGGCATATTTGATTTATGTGATAACTGCCCAGAGAAACCAAATAAAGAACAAATAGATACTGATGGAGACGGTATTGGTGATGCTTGTGATTCTCCTTGTGGAAATATAGATACTGATAATGATGGTATATTTGATTTGTGTGATAATTGCCCTGACAAACCAAATGAAGACCAACTAGATACCGATGGTGATGGTATTGGTGATGCTTGTGATACTGACTGTAATGGTACTCTAGATTCTGATGGTGATGGCGTTCCTGATGTTTGCGATAATTGTCCTCAACATGCAAACCCAAATCAAGAAGATGCCGATAATAATGGTATTGGAGACTCTTGTGAACCTTGTATTATAGATAATATTTGTATTGGAAACGGTAGAGATTCAGATAATGATGGTATAGATGATAATTGTGACAATTGCCCTAAAATTGCAAATTCGAATCAATTAGATACCGATAATGATGGTATTGGAGATATTTGTGATCCTGTAGAACCTCTTTGTTGTGTTATTATGACTGATTTAAACGATTATAATTATGACATTTATGAAGACACAGGTGTTATACTTGTAAATGACAGTTATACATTTACTGTAGCTACTGAAACTGTAAAAGAAGTTAAAATTAACTTAGTATATGCTGATATTGAAGAAAGTAACAAAGGTAAAACTCAAGATGCCTCTAAAATTAGTTTAGTTCCTAGTAAAAGTACTATCTCTGGTAACAAAATGATTTTACAAACCCATGCTTATAGTAATAAAAATAGTGAAAATTCAATTTTTAATGAACTCTCATGGTTTTCTGAAAATGGGGAAGATTATAATAAAGAAGGAAAATTAAATGTAGCCTATAATTTACCTTATAGAAAAGACTGTAATAATTGTACTTATTTAGCTACTTTATATTTTAAACTTTCTATCCTTAATAAAAATGGAGATTATAAAGAGGAACTTATTTTAAGAAAAGTTGAAATAAAGAACAATAAAATCTTATCTATCAATAATCAAAATAATAAACAATCGTTTTTAATCTATCCTAATCCAGCTAAAGATTACATTAACATACATAGCCAAAAAATCGGTGAAACAGTTTTATATGATATTAATGGTAAAGAATTAAAAAAGTTTAAAATTAAATCGGGTCACAATAAAATAGACGTAACTAACTTACCTAAAGGTATTTACATCTTAAAAACTATTAGTGGTGAATTAAGAAAAACAGCCAAAGTTATTATTGAATAATTAATTTTTTAACCTTTTGTTTTATTCTATAAAGCAGAAGGTTAAATATTAAAAAAATGAGAATCGTATATTTGAAAAAAGAACTTTTTTATTGAAAACTATACAACTCCATATCTCTTTATTTTTCATATTGATATGGAGTTTTTCATATGCTCAAGTGTATGAAAATTACACTACAAAAAATGGTTTACCAAGTAATCATATTTATAGAATAACACAAGATTACCAAGGTTTTATTTGGATTATTACTAATAAAGGGATTTCTAAATTTGATGGCAAAAATTTTAAAAACTTCACTACAAAAGAAGGTTTGCCTTCTAATGATATTTGGCATATAGGAATTACTCCTGATAATAAAATTTGGTATTTTTCTAAGGCTAATAAATTAGGATACATCAAAAATGATAAAGTATTTGCATTTCCTTCAAAAAGAAATAAAGTATTATATCCAAGAAACATTTTACAAGCTAAAAATACAATTGGTTTTAATGATGGCGATTTTTATTATACCTTAAAAGATACACTTTGGGAAACAACTCCTAATATCTTTAATTCTTCTGCTTTTATAAAGCAAAAAGTAATACATCCAATTATTAATTACCATAGTATCAATAAAAATAGGGATAGTATAATTTTGTATAAAAAAGAAACAAAAATAAAGTTTCCTGTAAAAAAAGAATTATTCCAAAAAATAACAGAACACGGTCAAATTAATGATAGTTTATACCTTCATATTTTTAAACATTTTTACATTATAGAAAATTTTAATTCTGAAAAAATAACCACTTTTTCTTTACCTAATTTATCTTACCATAATCTTAAACATTTAAGATATCATAATGTAAACAATCAAATTCAATTTACAGGAATGAACTTTGTTAGTTATTTAAGCACTCATGGAACATTAAAAAATACAATTCATGTTCCAAAAAAACTAAACTCCCATTTTTCATTTATAGATAAAACAGGTAATATTTGGTCGGCAACCTTTAATAAAGGTGTTTTTCTACTACCTAAAGAAAAGAAACATGTACAAATAATAGCAAAAGATAAAAAAATACAACAATTACAATTAATTAAAAATGATTTATATACTGGTATTTATAAAGAAGGTTTTTTTAAAATAAAAGACACGCTACAACTTATTATAAAAAATAATAGTTTTCAATATAGTATTAACGATATAGATGATTTACAAATTACTTTTTTTTCTTCTGAACATGATATTCATCATTATAAAAACAAAAAAACAACTACTCTTAATATATTAAAAGAAACACCTAATGTAAACACTTTTGCACGTAAGTTAATTCGTTTTAAAGGAGATTTATATGGAAATAATAGTTTCGGAATTTGTAAAATTGAACAAAAAAAATTTACTACTAAAAAATCATATAAATTATTTGGTGTTTCTTCTTTTTCTAAAACAGGAACACAATTATTTACAGGTAATCAATCTGGATTATTTTTATTGAAAAATGATGAATTTATAAAATTGAACACACATTCATTATTTAAAAAACCAATACTATGTCAAAAACAGCTGAATAATAATTACGTTGTAGTAGGGACAGATGGTTACGGAGCATATATTACAGATGGAAACATACATAAATTTATTAAAAACTCTAAAAACTATAGTGTACAAAATATTTTTATTGATAAAAGAAAAAACATTTGGTTAGCAACAAATGAAGGTGTACACAAAGTTCAAAAGCAAAATAAAGAGTATAAAATTATTGAATCTTTTTATGAATCAGACGGGTTAACATCTAACAATATAAATTGTCTTGCAGTTAAAAACGATTCTCTTTATGCAGGTACAAATACAGGTATTTCTATTCTTCCTTTAAAGCAGTTCAAAACAAATCAACTTCAAGCTTTATATATAAAGTCGATAAAAAACGAAACACAAAACTTTAAAGGAGATACTATTACTTTTTCTTATAAAAATAACAACTTTATTTCCGTTTCTTTTGGAACAATTTATTTTAATAATCAGCAAAATTTAAAGTATCAATATGCATTAAACCCTATTCAAAAAGAATGGATTGATACCAATACTCCAAACATTAACTTTACAGATTTAAAACCAAACACTTATTCTTTACACCTAAAAGTAATCAATCATCATAAAAGAGAATGTTTAAAAACTATTGTTATTCAAGTACTTCCACTTTGGTATCAAACTTGGGTATTTAAAGTTTTTTTATCAGTGTTCTTTTTAATAATATTCTATTTAGTAAATAAATGGAATCAAAAACGTATTAAAAAAATAGCTATTCAAAAAATTAAAATTCAACAAAAATTAGCGGAACAAGAATTACATGCTTTACGGTCACAGATGAATCCTCATTTTGTTTTCAACTCTTTAAATGCGATACAATATTATATAACCAAAAATGAAATAGATTTATCTGAAAAATATTTAGTTAAATTTTCAAGATTAATACGCATGTTTTTTGATTTTTCAGCAGAAAAAACCATTACAATAGACCAAGAAATTAAATTATTAAAAGGATATTTAGAAATAGAAAAAATGCGTTTTGGTAACGAGTTTTTCTATCATTTTTTGATTGATAAGCCTATAAAATCAAAATCAAAAATACCTACAATGCTATTACAACCTATTGTTGAAAATGCTGTTAATCATGGTGTTTTTCATAACAATAGAAAAGGAAATATCTATATTACATTTACTTTTATAGACAAAAATACTTTTAAGGTAATTATAGAGGATGACGGTATTGGTATTCAAAAATCAGAAGAAATAAAAGCTACTTCCTTAAAAAAACATCATTCTAAATCAACAAAAATAATTAAGGAGAGAATCGATTTAATTAATCAATCAAAAGATTGGCATATTTCACAAGAAGTTATTGATTTAACCCAACAAAATAAGAACGGTACAAAAGTTACTCTATCATTTAAAAAATTAATTTAATGCATATAAAAACTATTTTAGTAGATGACGAAGAAAATGCAATAAAGAGTTTACAATTAAAGCTTGAGCGCTTTTTTCCTGATATCAGTATAGAAAATACTTTTCAAAACCCTCAAGAAGCAGTAACGTTTATTAATAACAATAACTTTGATATTCTTTTTTTAGATGTTGAAATGCCTGTGTTAAGTGGATTTGATGTTTTAGCACAAATAAAAAAACCTGATTTTGAAATTATTTTTATTACTGCATATAATAATTATGCTATTGAAGCTTTTCAATATTGTGCTATTGGCTATATTTTAAAACCAATAGATAATGATGAGTTAAAAACGGTAATTAATAATGTCTTAAAAAATATTTCTCAAAATGAACTTTCTCGAAAAAACAAAGCTTTATTAAATAGACTTATAGAAACAACTTCTAAGATAAACAAGCTTATAATACCAACAAATAAAGGTTTATCATTTATTCCGTATAATGAAATTTTTCATATAGAAGGTTATGATGGTTATACTAAAATTCATTTAACTGACTCCTCTACAATTATAAGCTCTTATAATATAGGTAAGTACGAAAAAATATTGTCCGATAACTTTTTTAAATGTCATAAATCTCATATTGTTAACCTACAAAAAATACGTGCTTTTGAAAATGAAGGTTATATTTTATTAGAGAATAAAAAAAGAATAGCAGTTTCTAAAAGCAAACGAAAAGAATTTATAGATTTGTTCTCAACATAAAAAATATTTTTTTGAGCATACAAATTTCAGAAAAAACATTGCAAGATTTAGAATTCTCAACAGTTTTAGAACAAGTTGCGACTTCTTGTATATCAGAATTAGGTAAAAAAGAAGTTTTAAAGATCTCCCCTATTCATAATGAAGAAGTTCTTTTTTTTGAACTTCAATTAGTAAACGAATACTTAGCCTCATTTGAAAACGAGAACCGACTACCAAATCATGGTTTCGATAATATTACTGATTTTATTAAACGTTTGTCTATAGAAAATAGTTATTTAGATACAGATGCTTTTTTAAAAATTGCTACGGTTACTGAAACTGTAAATGAATTAAAGAAGTTTTTAAAAAAGTTTCAAGAATATTACCCTTCTCTTTTTAAATTAGGTGACCGTATTGAGTTTACGACCTTTATATCTGATACTATTTTAAAAATAATTACCTCTTATGGTGAGGTTGCTGATAATGCTTCTCCTACACTTAAACAAATACGACGAAGTATAAATTCTGTTAGAGGTAAAATAGGAGAAAGTTTTTCTCGAGCATTAAGCAAAAATATTGCTAGTGGCTATTTAGATGATATTAAAGAATCTATTGTTGACAACCAACGTGTATTAGCTGTTTTAGCAATGCACCGTAAAAAAGTAACTGGTAGTTTACTAGGAACTTCTAAATCGGGAAACATTGTTTATATAGCACCTCAAGCAACTTTAACATATAGTAGAGAGTTACAAAATTTACTCTATGAAGAAAAGCAAGAAGTAATTAAAATTCTAAGGGCCTTATCTAATGAAATTCGTCCTCTAATACCTTTACTTAATGAATATTTAACTTTTTTAACGCATTTAGATGCAATTGGAGCTAAAGCAAAGTATGCTACTGAAATTAATGGCTTATTACCTAATATAACGAAAGAAAAAAAGATTTATTTACGAGATGCATATCATCCTGTTTTATGGAAAAAAAATGCAGATCAAGGTATACATACCATACCTCAAACTATAGAACTTAATAATAAACAACAAATAATAGTTATCTCTGGTCCTAATGCAGGAGGTAAAAGTATTACTTTAAAAACGATTGGTTTATTACAAGTAATGCTACAAAGTGGTTTATTAATTCCTGTACATGAACGTAGTGAAACTTCTTTGTTTGGCTCAATTTTAACAGATATTGGAGATAATCAATCTATAGAAAATCAATTAAGCACCTACAGTTATCGATTAAAAAACATGCGTAATTTTTTAAGAAAATGCGATGAAAACACCTTATTTTTAATTGATGAATTTGGTACGGGTTCTGACCCTGAGTTAGGAGGAGCTTTAGCTGAAATATTTTTAGAAGAATTTTATCATAAAAAATCATTTGGAATTATTACCACGCATTATGCTAATTTAAAAGTATTGGCAAATGAATTAGAAAATGTTACCAATGCTAATATGCAATTTGATGAGCGTACTCTAGAACCAAAATATAAGTTATTTATAGGTCAGGCTGGTAGTTCTTTTACATTTGAAGTAGCTCAAAAAAATGGAATTCCGTATAGTATAATTAATAGAGCTAAAAAAAGAGTTGAAAACGAAAAAATACGTTTAGATAAAACAATTTCTAAACTTCAAAAAGAACGTAATCGACTTCAAAAAACTTCTGATACTTTAGAAAAACAAAAATCTAAAGGACGAGAGCATATAGAAAACCTACAAGAAAAAGAATTAAAAGTTCGAGAAAAATTAGAAGGATTTCAAGAATTATATGATAATAATCAGCGCATGCTGGGTATAGGTAGAAAATTGAATGAGTTATTAAACAAGTACTTTCAAACTAATAATAAAAAAGAATTATCTGTTAACTTCTTTAAATGGGTAGCTGCAGAAAAAACAAAGTTTACTAAAAAGAATCCTCCAAAAAAGAAAACAAAAACTGAAAAAGTTCAAGAAAAAGAAATAGCAACAAAACAAAAAGCTGCTATTAAAAAGGTGGAAGCTGAAGTATTACAAAAAGTAATTAAAGTAAGAGAAGAAAAGCAAATAGAGGCTAAGAAAATTGCGAAAGCAAGATCTGAATATATTTTTAAAGTTGGAGATAGAGTTCGATTGATAGATGGAAATTCTGTTGGCTCTATAGATAAAGTAGAAAAGAAAAATGTTTTTATTAACTATGGTGTATTTACTACCAAAGCATCTATTGAAAAAATTGAGTTAGTTGAAAAAGCAAAAAGTTGAGGAGTTGGATAATAATTTAGATTTATCGTTTTTAAGTATACTTTTAGCGTATTTCTTTAGTATTTATTAAAATCCTATTTTAGTTGAAAATTATATAGGGATGAATGATCAAAATACAAAAACGCCAACTAGTAAAGCATGGCTTCAAAAATTAAAAGAAGAAAGTTGGGAAGCTGAATTATTAGTTTCTGCAATTGCTATTTTTGGTACTTTTAAATTATTAGGATTAGTTGATTGGACTACCAATGTATTTATTAATCTTTTACCTCCAGCTCAATATCGTATAGGTTATGCTATTGTCTTTTTTGGTCTTTTTGCGATTAGTATTTTAGCTTCCATGTTTGTAATACATTTCTTTTTAAGAGCGTATTGGATTGGCTTGGTTGGCTTAAATTCTGTTTTTCCAGATTATGGCATAGAAGACAGTATGTACTCAAAAATATATACTAAAAAGATAATTGAGTTTTTACCTAAATTAAAAAAATCTATTGATGAAGTAGATGAGCTCTGTAGCGTTATTTTTTCTGCTGCATTTACTTTTTTACTCATGTACGCATACATGGCATTTTTTTCTAGCATATATATTTTACTTTATAATTTTTTAGCCGAGTTTATTCCTTCTTATATTTTACTTATACCTCTAATCATTTTAATTTCTCTATTAATTTTCCAAATAGTATTCTCTATATATGCTAATTTAAAATCTAATAAAGAAAAAAGTAATCTTCAACTCTTTTTATTCAAAATAATGAAATTTGTATCGAAGATAATGTATGGCCCTTTATATAAATCGATCTTACAAGTTAGTATGATATTTAGTTCTAACTTTAAAAAGAAAAAGAAATTATCTTATTTAATGATTGCATTTGTATTTAGTGGAACTTTTGTCGCTATTTATCAAATTGGTCAAACCAATATTCCTTATCTCATCTCTTATAAAAAACACTTTAGTGCTACTAAACTACAAGCTAATTTTTATGAAAACAACAATACAAAAAACACCTATCTGTTAAATCCTGAAATTGAATCTGACATATTAAAAACTAGCATTATAAAAATATTTATCCCTTTGTATATGCATGAAAAAAAAATAAGAAAGGATATTTGCAACTATGAAAAAGATGGTTTAACAAAACTAGAAGAAGATGAACTTCTTTTAAAATGCTATAGTAAATACAATACTATTTCTATCAATAACACAAAAATTAATACCGATTTTCTAAGATACATTCATCCAAGAACACATCAATTTGGTGTTATTACTTATATTAATACAAATAATTTACCCTTCGGTAAAAATAGCATCACTGTAGAAAAAGGATCTGGTGTTAAGTGGAAGATTCCTTTTTATTATGCTTCTAATTAATGATCCATAAAACTACCATATTAAAGAAAAACCTGAACAATCAAAATAAAGAGACCTTAAACCTCTTGTTATTACTATAAAGTATTTATGATAACAGTATTTAAAAATATAAAAGAGTTAATTCAAACACGAGAAGAAAACATTAATAAAGTTTCTGGGGAAGAAATGAATATTTTGCCTACGATTAAAAATGCTTTTTTAGTCATTGAAAATGATCGCATTATTAATTTTGGATCTATGAAAAACATACCTACAATTACCAATGTTACTATTGTTGATTGTACTGGTAAAATGATTTTTCCTTCTTGGTGCGATAGCCATACACATATTGTATATGCTGGTAATCGTGAACAAGAATTTGTTGATAGAATTAATGGATTAACTTATGAAGAAATTGCCAATCGTGGTGGTGGAATTTTAAATTCAGCAAAAAAATTACAAGACACTTCAGAAGAAGAACTGTACAGGCAATCAGCTAAACGCTTAGAAGAAATTATTTTATTAGGTACTGGTGCTGTAGAAATAAAATCTGGATATGGACTAACAGTAGCAGCTGAACTAAAAATGTTACGTGTTATTAAAAAACTAAAAGAGAATTTCGATATTCCTATAAAAGCAACATTTTTAGGTGCGCATGCTTTTCCCGCAGCATATAAAACAAACGAAGAAGGATATATTGATGTAATTATAAACGAAATGTTACCAAAGGTAGCTTCAGAAAACTTAGCAGAGTTTATTGATGTATTTTGTGAATCTGGTTATTTTACTGTAAAACAAACAGAAAAAATAATACAAGCTGGTAAAAAACATGGTTTACAACCTAAAATACATGTAAACCAATTTACTTCTATTGGTGGCTTAGAAGCTGGTGTAAGAAATAATGCTTTATCTGTAGATCATTTAGAGGTAATGACATTAAATGATATTGCTGTTTTAAAAGGTAGTAATACAATGCCTGTTGCACTTCCCTCTTGTTCTTATTTTTTAAGTATTCCATATACTCCTGCTAGAAAAATAATAGACACAGGTCTTCCTTTAGCATTGGCTACTGATTACAACCCTGGCTCTACCCCTTCTGGAAATATGAATTTTGTGGTTGCTACTGCTTGTGTAAAAATGAAAATGACACCTGAAGAAGCTATTAATGCTGCAACTATTAATGGCGCTTATGCAATGAATCTTTCTAATGAAGTTGGATCTATTACAAAAGGTAAAAAAGCAAACTTTTTTATTACTAAAGAAATTCCTTCTTATGGATTTTTACCTTATAGTTTTGGTACCAATGTTATAGAAACAGTATATGTTAACGGAAAAAATAGTTAGTATGTTACAGATTTTCTCTCAACAAAATATTTCTGATTTTATTACTACACGCGTAGGCGAAACAAAATTAGGAGAATGTATTCAAACAATTTCAAATCAAAAAAAAGTTATTGAAGAACTTGAAAGTTCTTCTGCTAAATATGTTATTCTTGGAGTTCCTGAAGATATTGGTGTTCAAATGAATTATGGTAATTCAGGTGCGCACACTGCTTTCATTCCTGCTTTAAAAGCCTTATTAAATACACAACAAAACCAGTTTATTAACGGAGATGAAATTTTAATTCTTGGATATTTAGATCTTTTAGATCTTTTAGATGAAGTAATCAATTTTGATAACTCTCAAAGAAAAGAAGGGGATCTTTTAGTCAAAAAAATTGATGAAGCTCTTTCTAAATGGATTAAAAAAATTATTTCTTCTAATAAAACACCTATCATTATAGGTGGCGGTCATAATAACTCTTATGGTAATATTAAAGGATTGTCTGAAGCAAAAAATAAAAAAATTAATGTCATAAATTTAGATGCTCATACCGACTTAAGAAACTTAGAAGAACGTCATAGTGGTAATGGTTTTTCTTATGCTTTACATCATGGTTTTTTAGATCGTTATTTTATGTTTGGTTTGCATGAGAACTATACTCCTCAATATATTTTTGAATTCATTCATGATCGTATCAACTTAGAATACACGATGTATGAAGAAATAGAAATAACTAAAACAGCTTCTTTTGAAAGTGAATTACTAAGAGCTTCTAATTTTGTAAATGAAGAGTTTTATGGTATTGAAATTGATTTAGATGCTATTCAATATTTTCCAAGTAGTGCCATGTCTCCTACTGGTTTTTCTCCAAAACAAGCTAGGCGTTTTGTACATGTTTTAAGTAATAATAATAATGCTTGTTATTTACATATTTGTGAAGGTGCACCTGCTATAACAGACGATAAAAATGCAACTGCACAGGTAGGTAAATTTATTAGTTATTTAATTACCGATTTTATAAAAGGTAGAGATTTATAATACATAGTTATGTAATTTTTTTAAATAAACATATTCTTATTGAAACTAACAGCGAATTAAAACTCTTTTCCTTCGAATTTAACTTCTATGCTAACAAATTAAAACAAAAAGAATACATTCGTTTTCAATTAAATAAAATTGATTTTGAATAACCTTAGAACAAAGCTTCAAGAAGTATATTTTCCTTTTTTAATTATCTCTATAATTACTGTTTTTTCTTACAACCTTTTTCGTTGGTTTTTCGATATTAGACTAAGTATTATTCCTTTAAAAGAAAACTTACTTAATTTTTGGATTCCTTTTGCTATTCCTTGGATTCCAGTGCTTATTTGGTTATGTAAAAGAATCAGAATATTAAACATTAGAGGTAAAAATGATAATGGTTATTTCTTATATCAGTTTGCAATGGTAGCTGCAATAGCTGCTCCTATTATAATAAGTCAAAATTATATTGAAAAAAGTTCTTTCGAGTTAAATAAAGTTTCATCTGTTACAGAAATAAAGGAATTGAAAAATGAAAAATATTTTAAAATAGGTTCTTTTGAAATTAATCAAAAACAAAGTCTTCCTTATGTTACTGCTAGAACTTCTGGTAAGAATAATCAAAGTTTAACTTACTACTTATACCTTACCTGTCCTTTTCAAAACACAAGCTCTGTTTGGTATGGAGTTAAATATCAAAAAAAATTAAGTAATCGACTTAGTGAAGAGCAAAAAGAATCGGAATACAAAAAATTTCTAGATCAATCGGAAAAAGATTTTGCTAATTATAATTTTTATGAGGATAGTTATTTTGAAAAATTAAGATACTCAGATGATCATGATGGTTTTTTAGAAGCTCTTAAAAATAGTGCTCCAAATTTTAAAGGAAAAGACCAAATTATTCTTATTCCTAAAAAAGACGTTTTTAAAAATAGATTAGGAAATTCATTCTCATGGATTTTCAAATCTTTTAGTATTGGTGCTTTCATCCTTTTAATTATGATATTAATTCCTAAAATTAATATGGAAGAATACAACCATTTCAAAGAAAACAAACCCTTAAAAGAAGATGATCTAAAAGATTTTATTCAATTTTTAAATCCTATAGGTCAGCATAAAGCCACAGCCATACTTTTACTTCTAAATATCACTGTATTCCTTATAATGATTTTTTCTGGTATTAATATAATAGCTCCTACTTCAAAAGAATTATTAGATATTGGAGGAAATAGAAGATTTGAAGTATTAAATGGAGCATATTGGAGATTATTTACTTCCATTTTTATTCATGGTGGAATTATGCATATAGTTATGAACTTGTTTGGTCTTTGGTTTGGAACTATTTTTTTAGAAAATGTATTAAAACCAATTAAATTAATTCTAATATATATTATTTGTGGTTTAATAGCCAGTTTAGCAAGTGTTTTTTGGCATGAAAACATTGTTAGTGTGGGTGCTTCTGGGGCAATTTTTGGATTGTATGGTCTTGTTTTAGCTTTTACAGTATTTAATATTTATTCAAAGAATACAAGAGGAATTACTTGGATATTATTAGTCCTTTACGCAGGTGTAAGTTTAGTCCTTGGCTTTTTTGGAGGAATAGATAACGCTGCTCATATTGGTGGTCTTATAGCAGGTTTTATTATTGGAATACTTCTTATAGTAATAAATAAAGAAAAACTTAAGAAAAACGCTTTGCAATAAATATGTATATTATGAAACTCTATTTTTTATTTCTTTTTTCTTCTCTTTTTTTAATTAATTGTAGTAGTAATAAAAAAACTGATCATAGAATTATTTATGAAATAAGTGAAACTGCATCAAATAAAATTACAGAAGTATATTTAAAAGAAAAAAATAAAAATGAAAGCAATTCTTTCTATATTACAATATATCCTTTAGAAAATGGTTCTGAAGAAACTTATTTTGGATTGAATAGTTGTGAAAAAAATCTTACTTGTATCTATTCAAATGAATTATATAAAAAAACCAATCGATTTTTAAAACTAAACAACAATTTATATATCCCTATATTTTTCTTTTCCGATGTATTATTCGTGAAGAAAGAAACATTAGAACTCTCTCAAAAAATTGGAGGAGGTAAATTTTTCATCCTTGATATTAATGGAAATATAACCAAACAAGGTGTAAGCATGTGAAAATTATGAATTCAATTAAACATACCTTTATCTAACTTTTTTTAATTTACAAACCTATTATACCAACTTTGAACGAAATTGAAAAAATAGTATTAATTCTTGATTTAGATGAAACTCTAATTCACGCTACAGAAACGAAACTTCATATTCAACATGATTATAAATACACTGATTATTATATATATAAACGCCCTAATGTAATTGAGTTTCTAATTGAAATGAACCAATATTTTAAACTTGCTATTTGGTCTTCCGCAGATGATATATATGTAAATGATATAGTTCAATTAATTAAACCTAAAGAAATAAATTTCGAATTTATTTGGGGTCGGAGTCGTTGCACAACAAAACGTGACTATCAATTAGATAGATATATTCAAGAAAAAAGGTTGAAAAAAATTAAAAAGCAAGGTTTTCGATTAGAAAAATCTCTTATAGTAGATGATTCTCCTGAAAAAACAAGAGATAACTTTGGAAACGCTATTTATATATTGCCCTATGAAGGAAACATTGAAGATAATGAATTAATTATTTTATCTAGTTTTCTTAAATCAATTAAAGATTCTGAAAATGTTAGAAGAATTGAAAAAAGAGGTTGGAGAAATTAATATATAATGAAAAATATTTTGATGTAGCTACTTTAGATACAATTGTTGTATTAGACAACAATATAAAGTTAAAGTTGGATACATTGTATAGAAAAAACCATGAATATTTCTAGGAGCAAACTAAAAGTTAACTTATAGTATTTTTGAGTCTATCTATTTATGATGTAATAGTTCAATATTATTCAGATTCATCGGTCAATAGTAATTTTTAACTTAAAAAATTGTACGAGTATAATTAGTATTTCAATTAGCCTCGTACAATATATAGACAGTTTTTTATGGTAAGATATTAGCTTGTGGTAAACAGCTTTTTAAATCATCAATATCAGCTTTTTTTAACATTTGATTTCCTTGAATATTAATTGATCCATTAAAAGAAGAACCAAGGTTACATAAAGACTTTAAATCACTTAAATCATTTAAAGCTACATTAACTTCTTCTAATTTTTTTAAGTTCGAAATGGTATCTATAGAACTTAGTTCACAGTTTATTAATTCTAGTTTTTTAAGGTTACTAAGTCCGTTTAAAAAATCAAGATCATTTTTTAAATCGTTTGAAGTTAAGCTTAATGAAATTAAATTACTTAAATCTTTAATGTATGAGAAATTATCGATTAAACTTTCTTCTAAATTTAAATATGTAAGTTTGTTTAGTTCTTTAATCGTAGAAATTTCAGTTATTTGAGAACGTTGCAATTTTAATATTTTTAAATTAGGTAATCCAGTTAACGGAGTTAAATCATCAATACTAGAATAGTTTAACTCAAGATGTTCTAACTTAGAAAGTTTAGACAATGGCGTTAAATCGGTATAACTAAGTTTAACGTCACAAGGATTTGTGATTTTTAAATATGTAAGATTTGTGAAGTTTTCTAAACCGGATAAGGATGTTAAGTCTTCTTTTCCTCCAAAATCATTACACATTTCTAAACTTAAAGAGCTAATATTCTTTATGTCACCATAAGATATATCTTTACTAGTTATTTGTTGAGACTCTTTTATACGTTCTTTAAGGTTATTGTCTTTAAATTCTATGATTAAATTATCATCAGGAACATCAGGTGTATCTGCAATATTCTCATTTTCAGTACATGAAATAAACGCCATTAAAATTGCTAGAGATAAAAAAGTTATTGTTTTTTTTAATTGAATCATAAATTTAGTTTTTATACATCTAGTACATTCTAATTTATAATTACCCTACCTTATTTTTAATAACTTTTATTTTAATCATTTATAATATCTTGATTTAAAAGCTTTTTATTAATTAACAATTTCGATAAAAAATAATTCTATACATTCTAAAAACAATCATAATAGATTGTTTTATAATCTAACTGTATTTTAATACTTTTAATAGAATCATTAATATAAGATGAGTTAATATTAAAAGTTTAATTTGAAACTGAATAGAGAAACTTTAAACGAATGTTTTTTAGACTTATAATCATTAGTCAGCTACAAAATTTCATAGGTAAAAGTACAGTTGAAAACAATTATCAAATCATAAATCTAATAAATATTGTTAACATTTCAACACCTAACAACATTACTTTACTGCATTACTTACAGTTACACCCAATAAAACAAAAAAACTAAATTACACAATTAGTTACATTAAAAATAATTATGAATTTGACTACACTCCTAATGAATATTTCTATTTATTTAAAAACAAAAAACCTATTGACTCTATTATAAATGAATCCTCAATTTCTAAAATGATTGCTGTTCCAATATTTAGAGAATTTGAAGATTTATACATTGCTTATGAATTCATTCCTGATTCTGATATTTTTTGGACATCCCTTATTGGAATAGACTTCAAAAACAATAAACTAAAGAGATATAAAGGGAATAGATTAAATTTAAAAAATTAAATAACTTACTCAATCTAAAAGATATTGATGTAACAAAATTCTCTGTTTTAAGTCTTCTTTAAAATCATCTAGAACAAATGAAAACAACTTCAGAACATAAAGAAACTTGGAAAACGATCATTTTATTTTTATCAATACTATCTGTTCTGAGTTCAATATGTTACTATACTATTTTAAAACTAAATCCGACTAGTATATATATTAGTGCTTTAATGATGTCTCCTGCTTTAGCTTCATTTATTACCTTAAAAATTAGAAAAAGAACAATCTCTAGCTTGCCTTGGGGTTTAAAAGGTTATAAGTACTTAAAATTATCATATACAACGCCTCTTTTTTATATTTCTATTGCTTATACTTTAATTTGGTTATTTGGTTTTGGTAATTTTTTAAATAAAGAAAGAGTTTTCAAATGGAGTACTGAATTAGGTATAGACACTCCTCATCAAACTTTAGTCATAATTGTAATGATCTTTTTGTTACTAACCGTTGGTGTAATAAAAAACCTTGGTTCTACATTAGGGGAAGAAATTGGTTGGCGTGGTTTTTTTATTTTTGAATTAAGAAAAGTAATGTCTTTTAAAGCTTTAACTATTGTTAGTGGAATTATTTGGGCCATTTGGCATTTTCCTATAATTAATTTAATGTATGGGAGAGGTGAAAACCTTTTATTTCACATGGGAACTTTTACCATTATGATAATAGGAATTTCAATAATTTTAGCTTACTTCACTTTTAAATCAAATAGTTTATGGCCAGCAGCAATATTTCATTCTATTCATAATATTTATATTCAAAAGATATGTACTCCTTTAACTGTTTCTAATGATCATTCAACTTTTTGGATTGATGAATACGGATTAATGATTCCTATCATTACTTCTATTTTTGCTATTCATTATTGGAGGAAAGCTAGTATTGAAAACTTGTAAAATAGGTTACTTTACTTCTATTTTTAAATTACTTTATTAATTTTTTAAGAAAAAAACTCTTATTCTAAAAAATGTAACCTAATTAGAATATATAACGTCATACAAGAAATTTAAATTATGACTAAGTTTCTTAAAGTTACAAAATGGTTTTTAATTACTATATCTTCATTAATCATTTTAACTATATTATATCTACGATTTTCTAGGTTTTCTGATAAGATGATTTATCAAACAAACAATTCTAATTACTCTGAATTTTCATCTAGTTTAAATCACGAAGAATTTTATTTTAATCTTGATGAAAATATAAAATTACATGGAGTACTTTTTAAACCAGATTCAATTTCACCTATTGGTACTGTATTTCATTATTCAGGAAAAGGAATGCATTTAATGACTTCCTTACAAGAAACTTATAAACCTCTTATAAAAAAAGGTTTTCAAATTTTTTGCTTTGAACGTAGAGGTTTTGGTAAATCTAACGGAAATGCAGACAACTCATTAGTACTAAAAAAAGACGCATTATTTGTTTTTGATAAAATAGCAGTTCTAAATAGTGTTGTTAATAAACCAATTATTATTTGGGGGCAATCTTTAGGTGGTGCATTTGCAACCATGAATGCTAACAAAAGACAAGAAAAAATAAAAGGGTTAATATTAGAAGGTACTTTTAGTTCTTTTCCAGATATAGGAAAAGTATATGCACGTGCTTTGAATTTAGAAAACTTTAAATGGATGGTTCCATTAATAATGAATAATGATTTTCCTGCTGAAGAAGAAATAGAAAACTTAACAATACCTACTGTAATTTTACATAGTAAATCTGATAAACAAATACCTTATGAATTAGGCGAAAAACTGTTTAATGAAGCCAATAAAAAGAATACTGAACTATGGAATATTAAGAGTAAACACATTAGAGGAATGTATGATTATGAAACTAAATATGTTCAAAAATTTATGGAAATAATAAAGAAATAATTGTTATTAATTTTAATGAATAAACTTTACCACTCTCTAAAGAACATAATAAACAACTAACTTTTAGTTTCTTAAAATTAAATTAATTTCAATCTATTTTTTACTTAAATAAAAATCTTGTCTATTATATTTGTATAAAAACAAGAAAGATGGAGAACATTAACCTCGAAAACATTTTAGCCTTAATTCAAAAAAATGCTATTATTTATATTCCTAAATTACTTTTAGGAGGGCTAATTTTATGGTTAGGAATGAAATTAATTAAACGATTAGTGACGTTTTTAGGCAAAATAATGGAGAAAGCTGGTTTTGATAATACCATCCGTCCATTTTTAGTTTCTATGATTGGTTTTGTTTTAAAAGGAGCTTTATTATTAATTATAGCATCAATATTAGGTGTTAATTTATCTAGCTTAGTAGCCATATTAGCAGCCGTTGGTTTTGCAATAGGAATGGCACTTCAAGGAAGTTTAGGAAATTTTGCTTCTGGTATTTTAATATTAACTTTAAAACCATACAAATCTGGAGACTGGATACAAGTAGAAGATAAGTTTGGTAAAGTAGAAGAAATAGGTATTTTTAGTACTTCTGTTATTTCTCCTGGTAATAAAACATTAATTATTCCTAACTCTAAAATTACAGATGGTGTAGTTACTAATTACTCTAAAAAAGGAATGGTGCGTTTAGAAATTAATGTTACTATGCCTTATGCTGAGAGTTTTCCTAATGTAAAAAGTATTATTGAAAATGCTATTGCTGGTGTAGATAACATTTTACAAGAACCCAAAACAGAAATAGGTATAGAAAATTTCGATTCTCATAGTATACAATTAGGTGTTCGCCCTTATGTACATCCTGAACATTTTTGGCAAGTAACTTTTGACACTCATGAAGTTATAAAAAAAGCGTTTAGTGATCATAAAATTCAAGTTGCTTATTCTGAAGGAATTGAATTAGGCGCTATCGGTAGTTAATATTTTTCAATATAGAATTGTAAAAATTTAACTTTACCAGAGACTAAGAAAATAAAACAATGCCTAAAAATTTAAATCAACTTTCAGAGCAACTTTTACTTGCTGTAAAAATGCAAGAAAACACTTTTGAAATTAAATTAGAATTAGAAAAAAAATCTTTCAACGAATTAGAAGGTTTTTCAGACGATAATACTAAAAAAGCATTCTGGATTAATATTTACAATGCTTTTTTTTTAATTTTAAGAAAAGAACAAAAAGTAGAAAAACCAGCTATTTATAAGAAAAAACTAATTCGAGTGGCGAATATTAACTTTAGTTTAGATGATATTGAACACGGAATTTTAAGACGATATCGTTATAAATATTCGTTTGGGTTTTTAAGAAATTTCTTTGCTCTCAAATTAATTAAAGATTTAGCTGTTTCTGAGGTTGATTATCGAATTCATTTTGCTTTAAATTGTGGTGCTAAAAGTTGTCCTCCCATTGCTTTTTACAATCTAGAAAAAATAGATAAGCAACTAAACTTAGCTACACAATCTTTTTTGGAAGGGGAAACTGATTTTTACCCAGATAAAAAAGAAGTACATATTAGTATGTTATTTAAGTGGTACTTAGGCGATTTTAAAGGAACAAAAGGCATCAAAAAAATCTATTTGAACCAATTAAACAAGGATATCTCTACTTATAATATTAAATTCAAGCCATATTCTTGGGAAGAAGATTTAGATAATTTTTCTTAAAAAACACTAATTTATCATATGTATTCCCTTTATTAATCTTTTACTTCATATATAATAATCAATTCAATTACACCATTTCAGTTTTACAGAATAGTTTAAGTTTTTTTATAAGAACTTTACACAACTCTATAAAAATAATTCTATTCATTTTTAGAAAATAAAAAAACATCATAAAAATGAATGCGTTTAAAAAAGTGGTTTTTTAATATCACTTTTCCTTTGCTTTTTAAAATCATAATTAAACCTCCCTTTACTAAGTTTCACAAAACACATTAAATAAAACAAAAAGGTTTCAATTTAAAACATTAATCAAGCAAACAGGATTACAATATAAAATAATAATCGTTATTTTGTATTTTATATACAACACAAACACATTAATACTTTATCTCATTTTTGTATTGATATTTACTTTATAGTATATTCAAAAAACAATTCCGGAATACATTAAATTTTAACTATAAAAACTAAAAATATGCTAACACTTATCGGAGTCCTTTTAATTATAATTGGACTATCAACTATTATTTTAAACGCCTTTATAAAAAATCATAAACTATTAAAATGGTTTAGTGTTAAACGTAGTCTTAAAATTGGTCTACTGGGTCTCTTTTTAAGTATTATGAATGGTATGTTCTTTTATGCTGATGCTGGTACTGCTTATGCCGTTCAATATGTTACTGGTGGAGATAAAATGATTACAACACAAGGATTAAAACTAAAATGGTGGGGAAGAATAATTCCTCTTTCTTATGAAACATCTATAAAAGATATTATTGTAAATGATTTAGTTGAACTACCAAAAAGCAGTCAAGGTATTTACAATAGAAAAGCTCAAAAGTGGGAATTTAGCGATGCTATTAAAGCCGAAATAAGTACTTCTGTTATTGTTGGAGTAAATATTAATGATGAAGAGGTTTTTTTAAACATGGCAGATAGAAACAGAAGTGAGTCTAAATTAATTTATGGTAGAGTATTACCAAATATAGATGCTGCAATTAAAAATACTTGTAAGTTAATGGACGCTCAAGATTATATCTCTGGACAAGCTTCTGATTTCGATAGATACTTTAGAGATCAATTAGAAAACGGAATGTACCAAGTAGAACAGTATTACGAAGCAGAAAACGTTACTGAAGTTGTTGGAGATACTACTACTATTAGAAAAATTAAGGTTGGAAAATCTAGTAAACAAAAGAAATTCAGAATTAAGGAAGATAAAGATGGAAGTATTATTAGAGACAATTCTAATACCTTAAAACAATATGGTTTAAAAATATATCAAGCTCAAGTTACTGGTATTGACTGGGAAGCTTCTTTTGATGAACGTTTAGATTTACAAAAAAATGAAGTTGCACAAACTCAATTAGAAAAACAACAAGCAGAACGAGAATATTATAGAGCTAAAAAAGAGGTTGCTAAAGGAGAATCTGAAAAGGCAAAAGAACGTGCCCGATTAGAAAAAGCGCAAATACAACAAACAATTGCTGCCGAAACTGAAGCTAAAGTTGCTGAATTCAACTTAATTAAAGAAAAGAAACAATATGAAGTTGAACAGTTTAAAGCTAAAAGTAAAAAAGTAGCAGCCGATGCTCAGTATTACGAAAATGCTAAATTAGTAAGTGCTGGTTTAACTCCCCAAGAACGTGCTGAATGGGAATACAAAACCGCAGTTGGTGTTGCACAACAAATTAAAGATTTAAAATTACCTTCTACTTATATTGAAGGAAGCAAAAGTAATGATAGTGGAAATTTACTACAGTCGTTAATTGGTGCTGATTTAGCTAAGAGAATGATGAAAAACAATAAATAACAAAACTCTTATGAGCGAAGTATATTTACTTCGCTCTTTTTTATTTTTAACAGAACATATAAATAAAAAATCAGTTACTTTTATATGTCTCAAAACCAAAATATCTAAATATAACAATGGACAATATCAATACATTAATTAAGCATTTAGAATCTTTTGGTGAACTATCTAAAGAAGATAAAAAACTAATTATTAACTCTATACATTCTGTTGATATAAAAAAAGGTGAAACTTTTATTAAAACTGGTGAAATTGCTCATAAAATTGGGTTTATAATTTCTGGTGTTTTTAGATATTTTTTTTATGATATGAATGGAAATGAAATTACTTCTCTTTTTCTAAAAGAAAACCAATTTGTTACCAACATTGTTAGTTTTAATGAATTAACACCTAGTTCGGGAACTATTTCATCAGAAACTCCTTGTACTATAATTCTAATAAACAGAGATAAATGGGATTTTTTATCTAACAAAATTCCTAATTGGAAAATCATATTTTCTAATATTAGTAACAAAGCACTACTTGAAAAAACTAATTTTCAGCGTAAAATAATAAATCAAAATGCTCTAGATTCATATCTCTATTTTCTAGAAATACATCCTTCAATAATACAAAGAGTTCCTTTAACTCATATTGCTTCTTTTTTAGGCATTACTAAGTTTTCTTTAAGTAGAATTCGTAATAAAATTATGGCAGAAAAGATTTAATTGTCATTTGGCAACATTGACTTATTAAATACCTAATAGTTTTGCTTTTTAATGTAAAATTTAAATTTATGACCCTTAAAAAGTATTATTTAATCATAATAACAACATTACTATTAACATCTTGTAATAATTCTGAAAACATGCCTGAACCAATTAAAGATTTAAAGTCACCTCAAAAACATTTAGCAAAAGCCCAAATTTATAGATGGTACCAATTATATGAAAGAGAGTTAAGTGATATTAGAATTAATAATACCATGGATATGCTTGCCGATGATATTTTTTTAAAATCTGCTGCTGGAGAAATGAGAGGAAAAGATAATTATCCAAGTAGGTTAGAAGGCTTTAAAGGATGGAAAAATGCACATCATGTTAATAACATAGAAGTAAATATTGACGAAAATGGTCAATTATTGTTAGAAACAGACATTAACTATCAAAATATACAACCTAACGGAGATAAAAGCAGTTATACCATACATTATAATACCAAATTGAATAATGATGGTTTTAATTTACCAGACTTTAATTCTATTGAAATTATACCAACAGGAGAAACTACTGAAACATTTGTTGATGCTTATCCAGTAAATAGGATTAAATCTCTTATGCATTATTGGTTAGCTAATATGGAACGATTAGATGGTGAGGTTACTCCTTTTAAAGAATTATTAGCTCCTAATTTTGAATTAAACTTTTCTACTTCTACTCAAATAACATCAATTGAGTCTTTAAAAACTTGGCTAAATGGTACTCCTAAACAACTTCAAGAAAGTCAACATTTTCCTAAAGATTTTTCTATAAGAAATATTACAGATAATGAATATGAAGTTACAGTTTCTTTTGATTGGAAAGGGACTACCAATGATGGTGTTAAAATGAAAGCTGTAACAAAACATGTATGGTATGTATTAGATAATATTAACGACCGATTTGCCAAAATATTAAAAGTTGATGTTACTCAAATTTCTCCCTTTGAGGTCATAGAATAAGATAAAAGCATAACAATTTCTTAGTTTTTTAAACTAAGGAATTGTTATATTTTTATCAGAAGTTATTTAAAAAACACTCTTTTATTTTCATATATGAATTCTTTATACGGACTATTAAAGCGCATGACAAAAACCACCTCCATCAATAAACTCACATTCATCATAGAGTGTTCCTGTACACTTACATCCTGACGGACAATAAACTCCACATATTCGTATACTTATCATACCTCCACTAATTGATTTTTGTTCAGTACTAGTTAATACTGTTCCTAATTGTTGAATTTTGTTTATCCTTTTTTTAATTTTAGATGGGTTAATTAAATAATATCTATATAGATATTAATTCGAATTGTTAATTTAAAACAAAAAGAATATTCAACCAATTATTAAAGTTAATTTATCTTTCAAATCTTTTATTTTCAATAGATTATTCTTTCATTTTATTTAGTATTTTTAATGTAGCTAAATATCATTGGTAGAAAAAAGCTTAAAAAATTGTAATGATATTTTTCATTCTTTCGACCAAGTTATTATTATGTAATATAAATTACTTTTAATAAAATAAGTAAATACCAAATAAACTATTAATACATATAAAATGAGCACAATTAGACTAGGTGATGAAGCACCAAATTTTACAGCAATAACTACGGAGGGAAACATTAATTTTCATGAGTGGTTAGGAAATGATTGGGGAATTTTATTTTCACACCCTGCTGACTATACACCAGTATGTACAACTGAACTAGGTACTGTTGCAAAATACAAATCGGAATTTGACAAAAGAAATGTTAAGGTTGTAGCATTAAGTGTAGATGGATTAGAATCACATAATGGTTGGATAAAAGACATTAACCAAACACAAAATACAGAGGTTAACTTTCCTATTATCGCAGATGAAGATAAAAAAGTAGCAATGTTATACGATATGATTCACCCAAATGCAGACAATAAGCTAACTGTAAGATCTGTATTTATTATTGACCCTAACAAAAAAATAAAATTAATTATTGTTTACCCTGCTTCTACTGGTAGAAATTTTGATGAATTATTAAGAGTTATAGATTCATTACAGCTTACTGCATATCATAAAGTTGCAACACCTGCTAATTGGAATAATGGAGACGATTGCGT
>CALISK010000048.1 GCA_938041625.1 uncultured Tenacibaculum sp.
TTAAAATTAAAGAAGTTTCAGTAATTTTTACAGATAGAACATTAGGAGAGTCTAAAATGAGTGGAGGAATTGTTTCTGAAGCTTTGTTTGGGGTTATAAAAATGAGATTAAAAGGTTTGCCAAAATAAAATTAATGGAATCGATTATAATAAGAGAAGCAAATATTAATGATTTAGAAACATTATTAGAGTTTGAGCAAAGCATTATAGAAGCAGAACGACCATTAAATCCATTTTTAAAGAAAAGTAAAATTAACTTTTATAATATTAAAGAGATACTAATAGATGAAAATGCTCTAATAATTGTAGCAGTTTCTAACGAGGAACTAGTGGGCTCTGGTTATGTGAAAATAGAAGATTCAGAAGAATATCAGAAGAATAAAAAAAATGGTTATATAGGTTTTATGTATGTAAAACCATCTTTCAGAGGTCAAAGAATTAGTAGTTTGGTTTTAGAAAACCTAAAATCATGGGCGAAATCAAAAGAAATTAAAGAATTAAGGTTAGACGTTTATAATAGTAATGTTAAAGCCATAAAGGCATATGAACACTTTGGTTTTAATAAAGCTTTAGTAAACATGCGCATGGAAATTTTATAGATAATGAAGAAAACAACTTTAATAAAAAACGCGAAAATTGTAAATGAGGATACTGTTTTCTCAGGAGATATTTTAATAAAAGACGAGTTTATTTCTAAAATAGCAAAAGAAATTCAACCTTCAGAAAATGATGTCGTTATTGATGCGAAAGGTAAATATTTAATTCCTGGAATGATTGACGATCAAGTTCATTTTCGTGAACCAGGATTAACTCATAAGGCAAATATAGGGACAGAAAGTAAAGCGGCTATAGCAGGTGGTATTACTTCTTTTATAGAAATGCCAAATACAGTTCCACAAGCAACAACACAAGAGTTATTAGAAGAGAAGTTTGAGGTAGCAAGTAAAACGTCTTATGCAAACTATTCTTTTATGTTTGGGGGTACTAATGATAATTTAGAAGAGTTATTAAAAACAGATCCTGAAAATGTAGCTGGAATTAAACTTTTTTTAGGTTCTTCTACAGGAAATATGTTGGTAGATAATGAAGAAGTATTAAAAAAGATTTTTTCATCAACTAAAATGTTAATTTCTGTTCATTGTGAAGATGAAGCAACTATTCGAAACAATACAGCAAAATTTAAAGCAGAATATGGAGATGATATTCCTTTAAAATACCATCCTGTAATTAGAAGTGAAGAGGCTTGTTATTTGTCTTCATCTAAAGCAATCGCTTTAGCAAAAGAAACAGGAGCAAGGTTACATGTGTTTCATTTATCTACTGCAAAAGAAACTAATTTATTTAGAAATGATATTCCTTTAGAAGAAAAACAAATAACGGCAGAAGTTTGTATACATCATTTATGGTTTACTGATGCTGATTATGCAGAAAAAGGGACACATATAAAATGGAATCCAGCGGTAAAAACATTAGAAGATAGAGAAGGTTTATGGAAAGCTTTATTAGATGATAGGATAGATGTTATTGCTACCGATCATGCTCCACATACACTGGTAGAAAAATCAAATGTGTATACAAAAGCGCCAAGTGGAGGACCTTTAGTACAACATGCAATTGTAGCTATTTTTGAAAAAATTAAAGAAGGTAAATTGTCGGTTGAAAAGGCGGTTGAAAAAATGTGCCATAATCCAGCTAAATTATTCCAAGTGAAAAAAAGAGGTTTTATAAAAGAAGGTTTTTATGCCGATTTAGTTTTAGTAGATACTAATTCTCCTTGGAAAGTTTCTAAAGACAATGTATTATATAAATGTGGTTGGTCTCCTTTTGAAGGAACTACTTTTTCATCTAAAATTACGCATACTTTTGTAAATGGAACTTTAATGTACAATAATGGTGCTTTTAATGAAACAAATAAAGGAAAACGATTAGTTTTTAATAGATGAGAATTTCGCGATACATAATAGGTGCTTTTTTTTTATTGATTTCATGTACAGGGAATACTATTTATGAAAAACCAAAAAATCTTATTCCAAAAGATACAATGATTGCATTGTTAACAGATATGCACATTGCTTCAACTTCTCGATTAATAAAAAATAAACAGAAACAGAAAGATGTTAATTATATGTTTGTTTTATATGAAAAATATAAGATAGATAGTACCAGATTTCATAATAGTAATGTTTATTATGCCTCTAAAATTGATGAGTATGGCGATTTATTAAAGGAAATTAAAAGAAATTTAGAAGCTAAAGGCGCTGTTGTTCAAAAAATAATCAATGACAGAGATTCAATAAAAAAAGAGAACATGAAACCAATACCAATATCAGAAGAAATAGACTCTCTAAAAAAAATGGAATTTGAAATAGAAGAAAATGAGTAGTAATTTATTTTCTACAAAAATCTACACAAATATCTTTAATTATAGAATCTATTTTTTCAAATTCAATATTTAACGAATCGATGATTTTTTTCGAACTATAAAAATCTTTATTATGAGATGATTTTGCAGAACTTTTAGATAAGAGCACTTTTTTTCTGGTTACTTTACTTAGAAGCCAATTTAATCGCCAAAATATAGAAGTTGCTATTTTACCAATTTTGATAGATGGTTTTTTAGTATTTAAATAATTAGCGATTGTATATAGTATGGTTTTAAAAGATAGGTTTTCTGATACTAAAATGAATCGCTCACCTTTTATTTTAGATTCGGTTAACTTAACCATTGTTTTTACAACGTCTTTT
>CALISK010000049.1 GCA_938041625.1 uncultured Tenacibaculum sp.
TTTCCTTTATTTAAATTATTTGGTCTTAAAAAGGGAATATCTAATGTAGAATCTTCAAAAATTATTGGAGATCATTTTCCTGAAGTAAAAGATAAATTATTAAATATTTTACAACTTAAAACAAGTGAAAATAATTCTGAACTTTTACTAGCAAGTATTCAACAAAAAGCGAATGAATTACAACCAATTCCTTTCGCAAAAGCTATTAATTTTTCAGTAAATTTAAAGTATTTAAAATATCTTTTTGTTCCTCTATTAATATGGTTAATAACCTTTATTTCAGGTGCTAGTGATAAATTATCTCAAAGTTTAAATAGAGTAGTAAATCATAACACAGCTTATAACCCACCTGCTCCTTTTTATTTCAATTTAACCAATAAAAATTTAGAAGTAATACAAGGAAAACCGTTAACTGTTTATGTTGAAACTAAAGGAGAAGTAATTCCTGAAGAAGCTAAAATAGTTTTTAACAATCAACAATATTATTTAGAAAACAATGGTGCCGGTTTATTTTCTTACACTTTTGATAAAGTAGATGCTAATACCAATTTTTATGCAGAAGCAAATGGTCTTACTTCTCCTGACTATGCTATTTCTATAATAAAAACACCAAGTATACAAAACATACGTATGCTTGTTAATTACCCAAAATACTTAGGAAAGAAAAATGAAACTTTACCCAATGCAGCAAATATTACGGTTCCTGAAGGAACTCATATAAAATGGATTGTTAAAACTACTGAAACAGAATCTGTAAACTATGAAGAGACACAAAAAAGTGAATTATTTATAAAAGAAAAAACTGATGAGTTTAGTTACAAAAAAAGAATCTCTAAAAATACTGATTATCAAATAAGTACTTCTAACAGTAAACTAAAAAACTATGAAAAATTACAGTTTTCTATAGCTACTATTAAAGATGAAAAACCTTCAATTAGTGTAAAATCTAACATAGATAGTGTTTCACGTGGACCTGTTTATTTTGCAGGTCAAATTACTGATGATTACGGTGTTAGCAAATTAGAAATGGTTTACTACAACTCTCAAAAACCTAATAATCAATTATTTAAAATAATATCTACTACAAAAGAGCCTTTTCAAAGTTTCTTTTCAAAATTTCCTGATAATCTAAAATTAGAAGATGGTATTGATTATGAGATCTATTTTAGGGTATATGATAATGATGCAGTAAATGGCCATAAAAAAGCAATTAGTCAGAAGTTTTCATATAGAAAAAAATCAAAAGAAGAATTAGAAGATGAATTGTTAATAGAGCAACAAAACCATCTAGAAAACATTCAAAATTCATTAGAAAACCAACAAAAAAGTAAAAAAGAGTTAGAAAAAGTACAATTCGATTTGCAAAATAAAAAGAATATGAATTGGAACGATCAGAAAAAAATTGAGAATGTAATTAAGCGTCAAGAGCAGTACAAAAAGATGATGCAAAGACAAACTAAAAAATTACAAGAAAATTTTTCTGAAAAGAAAGAAGAAAACGAGACTTTAAAAAAGAAAAAAGAAAACATTCAACAAAGAATTGAGGAATTAAAAAAATTAGAGAAACAGCAAAAATTGTTAGATGAGTTAAAAAAAATGGCTGAAAAGCTGAATAAAGAAGAACTAATTAAAAAAACGAAAGAGTTAGCGCAACAAAATAAGCAACAGGAAAAGAGTTTAGAGCGAGTTTTAGAACTTGCAAAGCGTTACTATGTAGAGCAAAAAATGAATCAAATTTCTGATAAATTAGAAGAGCTTGCTAAAAAGCAGGAAGAACTAAGCAAAAAAGATAGTACGAAAGAAGAACAAAATGAAATAAAAAAAGAATTTGATAAAGTAAAAGAGAGTTTAAAGGACTTGAAAAAAGAAAATGAAAAACTAAAAGATCCTATGGATCTTCCTAAGAATGAAGATTTACAAAAAAAGACAGATGAAGACTTAAAAAAAGCGGAAGAAAACATAGAAAAACAACAAAAACAACAATCTAAGAAAAACCAAAAAAATGCTTCTAAAAAAATGAAGCAAATGAGTCAGAAAATGCAGCAATCTATGCAAATGATGAGTAGTGAAATGGCTGAAGAAAACATGGACGACTTAAGAAGTATTGTTGAAAACTTAATTACTTTTTCTTTAGATCAAGAAAAGTTGATGGAAAAATTTTCTAAAACCACTTCTGCACACCCAAGTTTTGGTAAAAATTTACGAAACCAACATCAATTAAAAACATATTTTGAACATATAGATGATAGTTTATTTGTTTTATCTATGAGAGTACCAGATATAAGTTCTGAAATTCAAGATCATTTAGCTACCGCACATTATAATTTAGATCAATCTTTAGAAAATTTTTCTGAAAGTAGATTTAGAAACGGAGTTTCTAATCAACGCTATGTAATGACTTCTGCAAACGAATTATCAGATATGCTTAGTAATACTTTAGATGCTATGCAAAACCCTAGTCCTAGCAGTGGAAAAGGAAAAGGTGGAAAAGATTCTTTTAGTTTACCAGATATTATTGGAAAACAAGAAGAATTAATGAAGAAAATGAAAAAGGGTATGAAGAAAAAAGGAAAAGATGGCAAATCTAAAGATGGTAAAGAAGGAAAACAGGGTAAAAAAGGAGAAAAGAGTGGAGAAGGTGGTGAGAACGGTAAAAATGGTAAACCAAAAGGAGGTGAAGATTTAAACGGCGAACTTTATCAAATTTATAAAGAACAAAGTGAATTAAGACAACAATTACAAGATGCTTTAAAAGAAGGAAAAGGTGGAAATGGACAAGCAAAAAAGGCATTAAAAGAAATGGAACAATTAGAAAATGAAATTTTAGAAAAAGGATTTAATCAAGGCACATTACAACGAATGCAACGTTTAAATTATGAATTATTAAAATTAGATAAAGCTACTTTTGAGCAAGGAAGAGAACAAAAAAGAAAATCTACAAGTAATTTAATACAGTATAACAGGAATAGAGCAGAGGAGCTAAAGTTTAAAAAGCAATTTTTTAACCAAACAGAAATTTTAAACAGGCAATCTTTACCTTTGCGCCAAGAATACAAGAAAAAGGTACAAGAATACTTTAAAAACAATTAAAATGATTAAGAATCTATTATTTACAGTTGTATTATTTATTACAACTGTATTATTTGCTGCTGAAAAATTAAAAAAACAAATTAAACTTGAGAAACATTATAAAATCGAAAACACCTTTTCTGGTAATTTATCTAGTGATAAATCCTTTCATTTAATTTTTACTAAAAACAAAAAAACAAAAAAGTATGAAGTATTTACTTATACTTTTGATGGTAACAAAATAGAGGAAGCACAAACTATAGTTCATGAAAAACCTTTTTCTGTTGTTTCTTTTCATAAAGAGAATGATATATTAACTCTTTTATTAAGTTATGATCAAAAAAAAGACACTTTTTTAAAAAAAGTTGAGATCAATATTAACAGCAAAGAATATGTTATTTCAGAAAAAATGCCTCATGATGATTTTATAACTTCCTTTAGAGAGAAAAATCGTTCTATTTTAATTTATAAAACTGATGATGCTTTAACTTTTAAAAACTTTAATTCTTTAAATACTACTAAAGAATCTACATATAGTTTTACAGGAAAAAAAGACCCTATAAAAGCGTTTTTTAAAAACAACTCAGTAGTAGCTTTAAAAGTAGATGAATTTGTAGCTAATGGTGCTACAACTCCATTAAAAACTTATCTAAACAATAATGAAATCGTATTTACAAAGGATGAATTAAAAAATAGAAGTACTTCTCTTATCAATATTTCTATTGAAAAAGAAGTAATAAAGCAACCTGAAATCTTTTCATTTTTAAATAAAAGTAGTTCTAAAAAATTCAAAAAACACACTTCTTATTTTTCTAATAAAAAATTATTCGTTTTAGGTTTACATAAAAAAGATGGGAAAATTAAAATATATGATTCAAAAAAGAAAGAATTATTAAATACTGTTGATATTAATGAATCACTAGTTTCAAAAATTAAAGGAAACCCTAATTTTAGTGGTATTGAAGAATTCTTAAAAAATGCTGGTAGAAACAAGTATGAACCAACTATTACTGTTAATAAAACTAAAACTGATAACGTTAAAATTCGTGTTGATTATGTAAACAAAGACTATAGTTATCATTATAATTGGTGGTGGCATCATCATCAATTTATGATGTGGCAAAATCAAATGCATATGCAAAACATGAATATTAGTGTTCCTTCTGGTTTTGGTCCTTCTCAACCAAATGAAATAATATTCGACAATGCAAAAACAAAAAAAGAAAATCGTTTTTTCGAATTATTAGTAGACAGTAAAGGTTTAATTTTAGAAGAAAGTTTACCAGAACCTTATTATAAAGAAATAAATAAGAAAGAATATGTAGACGAATTAGAAAAAAAACATATTTTAAAACATAAATCTAGTTGTTTTTTAAAAAACAGTTTTCGTTATATCTATTATTCTAAAAAAAACAAAGAATTTATTATAAAAACGAAACCATTAGAATAGTACTATTTCTACAAAACATTTTTTATCTTTATTAACATAATTATAAAAACGAAGTCAAATGGTTAAAAAATACTTTTTAATAATTATAATATTACTTTTTTCAAATTTTTTATTTGCTAATACTATTAAATTATCAGATAATTATAAACTGAAAAGTACACTATCTGGTAAATTATCTGAAGATTTATCATTACATCTTATTTTTAGCGTTAATAAGACAAATAAATTACACACTATTCATCCTTATATTTTTGATGGAAAAATTATTAAAAAATTAGCTCTAATTGAAAATAAAAACGATGTTGAAATAGTTTCTTTTCATAAAAACAGTAACATCTTGGCAATTTTTTATAGATTAAAATCTACTAAAAAGAAATTAATAAAAACAACGATTAACCTTACTACAAATAAAATTACAAGAGCTGCTGCAAAACCACATTCTGACTTTTTTGGTTCTTTTGAAGAAAACGGAAGTTCTACGCTATTATATAAAAATAAAAAAGGATTAATTGTTCATCAATTTCATGGTGAAAAAGAAAATACATTTACTTATAATTTTAAAAACAATGAAGATCCTTTAAATCTCTTTTTTAAAAGTAAAGCTTTAAGTAGTATTAAAAGTGATGAATTTGTTATTGATGGATCTACTAAAAAAAGTAAAATTTACATTAATGAAAGTAAATTAATTTTAACTAAAGATAATTATAAAAAACTTACAACAGATGTTATAGAAATTTTATTAAATAATAAAAAGATTCCTGTAAATAAAACAGGTTTTCTTTTAGAAAAAGAGGACAGTATATCATTTAAAAAAATGGCTACTTATTATGCTAACAATCATCTTTATCAATTAGCTTTAAATAAAAAAGAAGGAACTCTTCAAATAATCGATTTAAAAAACAACAAAAACAAAACTGTTATACCTATAGATTCTACTTTAAACTCTAAAATTAGAGGCAATAGTAACTTTGAAGGGCTTAAGAGCTTTTTAAAAAACAGTTCTTTAAAAAGATACACACCAACAATTACTGTGAATAAATCTATGAATGACACTTACAGAGTTCGTTTAAATTATGTAGACTTTCGAAATGCTTACATAAATCGTCATTGGTGGTTTTTTCAAAAGCAAGAAAAGTTATGGAAATTGCATCAAAAAGATTTTATACAGAATACTCCTCCTTTACATGGTCCTAGTCAACCTAATGAATTTCCCTTTAATTATGCTAGAACACAAACTAAACAACGTTTTTTTGAATTACTAATAG
>CALISK010000050.1 GCA_938041625.1 uncultured Tenacibaculum sp.
GAGACGCCCAAACATTTAAATTTCCTCCAGAAACTGCAACATGATTTCTTTGCCATTTGGTTGGTCCAGGTCCATCCCACCCATTATGAAAAAAGTTATTCCACTTTGCCGGTTTTCCTGAAGGCCCAAAATCGGCATTACTGTTTGTTGGATTAAAAGTATAATTAAAATCATCGGAAGCTTCTTCAATAAGATTCCAGTTATTTGCATTTCCTAATCTTGATGGCAATGAAGTATTACCAAAATCAAGCTGACTATTAAGAGTAAAACTCATTAAAGTGGATAGAAAAAAAATGTAAATTTGTTTGTTAATAGGGAACATGTTTAAATAGATTTTATGGTTAATTTCTAATGTTTACATATTCTTAACATAAGATGTCAAGAATTATTGATTTAATAAAATTAGACTAAAAAAAATAACATTATCACATTAAAGAGTATAATTCAAAACCTCAACAAAAACATAAAGAAATGTAAAACAGTGATTTAAACCTATCAGTTCATTTAATGTAAAGAAGTATATATCCCTTTGATTAAAAAAAAAAGAGTCTTACATATAAAAATTTAAATAAATATCAATACTCATAATTTAACTTTAAGGTCATAATTAAATTGACTAGAAAATAAAAAACGTTTTTGTACTATAGTCTTGCACAACTTTAATAAGGAGGTTTTTTCCTTTATCAATTTAAAAAAATCTTAAAACACAATGAGAAGTTGTATCATTTCACAATTTTTAATTGAAAAAAACTGTACAACACCTTTTAAAGCCCCTTTTACTACTAGATTTATCAATAGAATTTAGTTAATTGCAAACAATAAGATTAACATATAATTAAAATTAACCATCTAAATGTTTGAATTAATCATTTTTAAGATGGTTTTTTTATTAAAATGAAATACATGGGTGCTAAATTTTTTTTTAAGGGAATTACATTACTAATAATTACTCAACTCTATTCTTGTAAAGAGAAACCAAACAAACAAGAGTCAAAAATATGGGAGTACAATTCTGAAATAGTAATAAATAATTTTGACAATGAAATTTACTTAGAAAATATAAAAAAAGTTAAATCTACTTATGATATAATTAATACCTCTAAAGAAAATAAAGCTTTAAAAGTATTATTAAAAAAAGATGAAAAAATAAGTGGAATAAGCTTTACTCCAAAAACATCATGGAAATTAGATAGCAATAAAAAATATTGTCTTGTTTTCGATGCTAAGAGTGAAGGAGATAATTCTTCTTTTCTTAATGTAGATGTTATAAATCATGAAGGGCATCTAACTCGAAGAATTGCAAGTATATTACCTAACGAATTTAATTCATACTTTTTTGAAATTACAACTCAATCAGAAGATATAAATAGTGGATTAAGAGACACACCTCCTGCATGGAAAACAAATGCTATTCACATGAAAATAAATGGGTTATTAGCAAAAATAGATTACTCACAAGTTCAATCTGTAAAAATTTATTCTAGCAGTGGTTATAAAGATAAAGCGGTAACTATTGATAATGTACGTTTTGTAGAAAGTCCGGAAAGAGATCCAAATTTTCTAAAGGGAATTGTTGATAAATATGGTCAAAATGCAAAAAAGGATTTCCCTATTAAAGTACATTCAGATAAAGAACTTAAAAACATTGCAGATAGCGAATTAAAATCTTTAGCAGAATACTCTTTAATGCCAGACAGAAGTCAATATGGAGGCTGGAAGGATGGACCAAAACTAAAAGCTACGGGTTATTTCAGAAAAGAAAAAGTAAACGGAAAATGGGCATTAGTAGATCCTGAAGGGTATTTATTTTTCTCTATTGGAATAGCAAATGTTAGAATGGCTAATTCAACTACATATACTGGAATAGATTATACAGATAAAAAAATAAAACATAGGGATCCAGAAGACGTTACTCCGGAAGATTCAAAAGGAATTATAGCAGTACCTAAAGAGATTATGAAAACAGCGCATGTAGTTAACAAACAAAGAAATGATATGTTTGTTGGGTTACCAAATGTAGATGGACCTTTAGCAGATCATTATAGCTATAGGAAAGAATCACACTTTGGACCTGTAGAGCATGGCCAAACCTTTAGCTTTTATAGTTCAAATTTAGAAAGACGTTATGGCGAAAAAGAACCTAAATCATATATTAATAAATGGTTAGAAGTTACTGAAAACAGAATGAGAAACTGGGGATTTACTTCTTTTGGTAATTGGATTGATCCAGCATTTTATCATAGAAATAAATTACCTTTTTTTGCTAATGGTTGGATTATTGGAGATTTTCAAAAAGTATATTCAGGATTAGATTACTGGGGACCAATGCCAGACCCTTTTGACCCTGCATTTGAACGTAGAGCAAAAAAATCGATCGCAGTAATTTCTGAAGAAGTAAAAAACAATCCTTGGTGTATTGGTGTATTTATTGATAATGAAAGAAGCTGGGGAGCAACTAGTGCAAAAAAATATCATTATGGTTTAATCCTTGATGGTTTATCTAAAGATATGTCGAGTTACCTTAAACAACACTCAATGTCAATTCTAAGAAAAAAACATGCTACAATAGATAAATTGAATAAAGAATGGAGTACAAATATTACTTCATGGAAAGAATTAGAAAAAGGAATTGATTATAAATCAAAAGAAGAATACTCTAAAGGAATGCTTATTGATTTATCTGTAATGCTAGAAGCTTTTGCTACTAAATATTTTCAAGTTATTCATGATGCTCTAGAGAAAAAAATGCCTAATCATATGTATTTAGGATGTCGCTTTGCTGTTTGGGGGGTAACACCAGAAGTAAGAAAATCTGCTGCTAAATTTGTAGATGTATTTAGTTATAATTATTATAAAGAAGGTATTGGAAAAAAATATTGGGAATTTTTAGAAGAAGTAGACATGCCTACTTTAATAGGTGAATATCATATGGGAGCTCCTGATTCAGGCTTACTTCACTCAGGCTTAGTACACGCTGTTAACCAGAAAGATAGAGCTAGAATGTGGGAAGATTATGCTTCTTCTGTAATAGACAATCCATATTTAGTTGGCTGTCACTGGTTCCAATACTTAGATTCTCCTCTTACTGGTAGAGCTCATGATGGAGAAAATTATAACGTAGGATTTGTTTCTGCAACTGATATACCATATCCACATATGATTAAAAAAGCAAAGGAAATTAACTCTGCATTATATACAAGAAGATTTGGAGAAAATAATAAATAAATAATAAATGAAAATATTTAAACGATTACTGATATTAGGATCATTCCTTTTTGTTGCCAATTATAGCTTTGCTCAGTATACTGATATTATAAAGCTTCCAGATAATATTAAGCCCAAAGACCGTATTGCATTTGCACTATATACAGTTCATGAAAATACTCTAAAATTAACAGCTCAATTTCATCCAATAAAAGCGATGGAACCTTTTTCTTCTACTTTAGAAATTAAAGAAAACGGGAAATGGGTTAAGAGAGCTGAATCAAGAATTATTTACCCAGGATACACAGCACCCTTTAGAATTGAAAATTGGGATGATACTAAAAAAGCACAATATCGTGTAACACATAACAACGTTGCTTATTATGAAGGGACTATTAAAAAGAATCCTATAAATAAGAAAGAATTTGTTTTAGCAGCATTAACATGTAACTCTATGTCTACAGGTCATGGTGGTGATTTACCAAAAGATGATATTGTTAAAAATATTTTGAAATTAGATCCAGATTTAATTTTTTTCTCAGGAGATCAAGTTTATGAGCATAGTGAACATTATTTAGCATGGTTAAAATTTGGAAGAGAATTTAGTGAAATTTTCAGAAATACACCTGTAGTTATAATCACTGATGATCATGATATAGGTCAAGGAAACATTTGGGGAGAAGGCGGAAAATTAGCCGATTCAAGAAGAGGAATTTCGGGAGGTTATTATATGCCTATTGAATATGTTAATGAAGTAGAGCGTGCTCAAACTAGTCACTTACCAGATCCTTATGACGCTAGACCAATTGAACGTGGAATAGGTGTTTATTATACTGATTTAAAATGGGGTGGTATTAGTTTTGCAATATTAGAGGATAGAAAATTTAAATCAGGATTAACAGAATTAGTAAAAGCAAATCCAGATGTTTTTCCAGATGGAGGATATGAAGCTGTGTTTGATTCTAAAATAGATACTAAAAAGTTTGATATACCTGAAGCTACTTTATTAGGAGAGCGTCAATTAAAATTTTTAGAAGATTGGACAACTGATTGGGAAAATGCAGAAATGAAAACAGTACTTTCTCAAACAGTACTAGCCATGATTGATAATTATACAGGAAAGCACGGTAAAGAAATTTTTGCAGATTTTGATTCTAATGCTTGGCCACAATCAGGTAGAAATAGAGCTTTAAGTGCAATAAGAAAAAGTTTTTCTCCTATGATTTCAGGAGATACTCATTTGGCTACAGTTGCAAAATTAGGTATTGAAAATTGGAATGATTCAGGTTATAACTTTACAACACCTGCAATAGCAAACTATTGGTTGAGATGGTGGCAACCAAACACACCTGGAAAAAACAAAGCAAAAGAAGCAGCTAGTTACACAGGAGAATACCTTGATGGTTTTCAAAATAAAATTACAGTTTTAGCAGCAGCAAACCCTACTTTACCACAAATAAAAGAAGGTGGAGCATTGTCAACACGAGCAGCAGGTTTTGGTGTTATTAGGTATAATAAAGAGAAAAGAGATATAACTTTTGAATGTTGGCCAAGAAACGTAGACATAAACAGCCCTAAGTCGAAACAATATGATGGATGGCCAATAACTATTTCTCAAGAAAGCAACTTCGAAATAAAAGAAGGATATGAATTACCTAAACTTTTAATTTCAAAGGAAGATCAGGTAGTTACCGTGTTTGATCAGTATACAAGCGAAGTAATTTCTTCTTTACGTACTAATGGAAAAGAATATCAACCTAAAGTTTTTAATAAAGGTAAATACAAAATTATTGTGGGTGAAGGAAAATATCAAAAAACATTCAACAATGTTTCTGCAAAAAAACGTAATAAAGATGTCTTGAAAGCAAATCTATAATACTATAGCTATAAAGCTATTTCAATTTAAAAATTAAATAGTATGAAATTTAAAAACTTAATAACAGCAATAATAATAGTATCAATTACTTTTAGTTGTTCTAAAAAGTCTGATCCAACAACTACTGATGATGAAGATCCGGTAGTAATAGTTGATGAGACCCCAGATGATAGCGATAGTAACGATGACACAGAGGATGACTGGATGACAATACCAGTACCTGCTGATGCAGGAAATGGAATGACTTGGGAGTTTCAAACAGATATTTCTGATGATTTTGAGTATGAATTTGCAGGAGAATCAAGTCTTACAGAGTTTGGAAATAATAAGTGGACTAATTTCTATCATAACCAATGGAATGGCCCTGGCCCTACAATTTGGAGACATGAAAATGTAACTGTTTCTGGAGGTAATTTACGCCTTATTACAACAAGAGAACCTCGTGAAATGAAAACGTATAACTCAGGTTCAGAAACATATACAGACAAAGCTACTCGCTTAGGTTGCATTACCTCTACAAAAAGAGTAAAGTACCCTGTTTATGTTGAAACTAGAGTAAAAGCTGCAAATGCTTTTTTTGCATCAGATATATGGATGCTAAGTCCTGATGATACTCAAGAAATTGATATTTTAGAAGCTTATGGGGCTCAAAACCCTAGAAACGAACAAGAATGGTTTAGCAAAAGATTTCACATTAGTCACCATGTGTTTATTAGAGATCCCTTTCAAGATTATCAACCTAAAGATGACAGTACCTGGCAAATAGTTGACGGATATCCATTTCCATCAAGTGATTGGGTTCGTATAGGTGTTTATTGGAAATCTCCAACATACCTAGAATATTATATTAATGGAAACCTTATAAAGGTAATGGATAACTTAGATACTATAGGAAGTAAAGATGGAATAGATCCTTTAGGATACACATCTCCAACTCAAACTTCTGATAATACTAGAACAGGATTAAATAAAGAAATGGATATTATTATAAATGCTGAAGTTCAAAATTGGAATGCAGCAAAAGATAGATTCCCTACAGATGAAGAAATTGCTAATTCTCCTGAAGATCATGTTTTAAAAGTAGACTGGATTAGAGTTTTTAAACCTGTAAATCAATAATAACATCTTATAATTTAAG